>NZ_JBTOLC010000006.1:0-218315 GCF_054551825.1 Streptomyces sp. L500 | reverse complement strand
TCTTATGGCCCGCGCGCGGTGTGTGCCACTGCGGGGCCGGCGGACGCGCCCTGCTGGGCGGTCTTCGGATGTGCGGATAATGGATGCGCCCCGCGGCCTGCGGAGCACCGAAAGCCAGAGCACCAGACACAGGGGGCGCGGATGAAGCACGAGCGGAAGCACGACGGACGGTACCGGGGCCGGGTGGCCCGCAGGATGTCGGCCCTGGTGGCCGTGGCGCTGGGCGCCGTCCTGATGGCGACGCCCGCGACGGCGGCGAGCCCGTCCGCCGCTACCGCGCGGGTCGTCTCCGTCGCGGCCGCCGAGGCCGGTACGGCGGCGGTGGGCACGGGCGGCGCCGTGGAGGCGTCGGGCGGCCACGAGGTCGTCGCCGGTTCCCACCACCACGCGAAGCACGGTCACACGACGCTGGCCAAGGACAAGAAGAAGAAAAAGAAGAAGGGCTTCTTCGCGAAGCTGGGCGTGGCCCTGCTCGTCATCCTGATCCTGGCCGTCCTGTTCGTGGTGGCGGTGATCGTGCTGGTGATCTTCATGATCCGCCGGGCCTTCCGGCGTCGCCGTTCCTGACCTCCCGGTCGTCCTCCCGCCGAGCGGGGCCCGCCGTCGCGGGCCCCGCTCGGCTCGTTCCGGGCTCGTTCTCAGCTCGTTCTCGCCACCCAGGCCAGTGCCAGCCACGGCGTGGTGGCGCTCGCGGCGGCCAGGGCCCAGCCGGTCCCCGTCTCGGGGAAGCCGATGAGCAGGGGCAGGACCAGGCCCGCGCCGCACACCAGGAGGAGCGCGGCGGGCAGATGGACCCAGGGCTCGAATCGACGCGCGTAGCGGACGCCGGGTTCCCTGCGGTGCATGGCCACGCCGGTGACGAAACCCGCGGCGAGGGCGAAGGTCCAGATGACCGGCAGCATGATCATGCGGCCGGCGAAGGTGCCGATGTCGTTGCCCGGCGCCTGACGGGCCCCCAGCTCGGGCCGGTCGGGCACGTACAGCAGCTCCACCGCCCGGCCCACCTCGGGCCTGCCGGCGGTGTGCACCTCCTCGACGGTCAGCTGCCGGGCGCCCGAGGCGAACCGGACGGTGGCGACGATCGTCGAGGCGTACTCGTCGGTGTCGTTGATCTCGACGTCCGTGGGGCGAGGCTCGCCCAGGATCCGTTCCACGCGCACCTCGCCCGTCACCGCACCGGCCCGGGCCGCCGTGGCGAGCCACTCGCCCTCCGCGCCGTCGGGCCCCACGCCCTGGCACAGCGCGGCGGCGCTGGTGAGCGCGACGCCGAAGCCCAGCGCCCAGCAGAGCAGCCGGGACGGCCGCGGCTCGGGCCAGGGCTCGTAACGCCTGCGCCAGGTCTTCTTCCGCAGGGCCTCCCGCCGGTGCGCGCGGACCACGAGCGAAGCGAGGATCCAGCATCCGGCGCACACCGCTGTCGCGCACAACAGCCCCAACTGGTGCCGCTTGGGCGGCAGTTCCCGGAACGGAGCCGCTCCGAGCAGGACGGTCGCGTACCCGGTGAGCAGCGTCGCCCACCCCGTGAGGCGCGTCCACACCCTCATGCCGTACTTCCCCCACCCACCTAATTGATCTTGAGGGGGACAGCGTAATGGCGCGCGCCCACTACCGGGTCACCCGGTCACTCGAAGGGGACGAGGAACCTCTCGGGCTCGCAGGCGTCGCAGAACCGGACGTCGAACTTGGCCGCGCGCTCACGGGCCTCCGCCGTGGTCAGGGTGTCCTCGCCGCCCCTGGGCACCCAGCAGCCCGCGTGGTGGAGCTCGTGGAGGGTGCCGCCGGGGCGGCGGTGGACGGTGACCGGCCAGATCGCGTCCTCGAGGTCGTGGCGCCACTCGCCCTTGAGGCGCTGGAGCACGACCTCGCGCACCCAATCCCGCACGGAGAGGCCGCATTCCAGCGCGGCGGCCTCGATTCGGACGAGTTCCTCAGCAGTGAAGAGGGTCTCCATGAGGCGGGACAGTAGCAGCGGGGGACTCCGGGCGAGCCCGGTTCCGGGCAATGGCCCACGATGCTGACTTGCGGGCTTGACCAGCGAGAACGGCATCCGCTCGGCGGTGGCGACGATCGGCTCGTCATACGATCCGCAGCTCCGGGCGCCTTTCCCGGCGGTGGCATAGGACGCGGGCCTATCCAAAGGCACCGACCGCCGATACACGCATCGCCAACCTCTTGGCCATTCCGTTATCACCTGTCCTCGTGAACGCCCGATATTTCCTGTCGGACGGATCCCGGGGCCCGTAACCCCCGAGGGGGGTGCGGCCGTTTACTACTCAGTCCCACGGCGCGGCGGTACCGGGCGCCGGGGAGTTTTCGAGGGAGGCGGCATGGGCCTGCTGCGCAAGATCCGCGACACCGGACGGGTGGCGGAGCCCGCCCCGCCACCACCCACCGCCGCCCCGCCGCGCGCCGCGCGGGACCTGGGCGGCTCGGTCCAGGTCCGCTGCGTGGACGCCGGTTCGTGCAACGGCTGCGAGATCGAGATCGCCGCCGCCTTCGGCCCGGTGTACGACGCCGAGCGGTACGGCGCCCGCCTGGTGGCCTCGCCCCGGCACGCCGACGTCGCGCTGGTCACCGGCCCGGTGACCCGCAACATGGCCGAGCCGCTGCGCCGCACGGTCGCCGCCATGCCCCGGCCCCGCCTGGTGGTCGCCGTCGGCGACTGCGCCCTGAACCGCGGGGAGTTCGCCGGGGGCTACGGGGTCGAGGGTGCCGTCGCCGACGTGGTACCCACCGACCTGGAGGTACCGGGCTGCCCCCCGGAGCCGGAACGAATCGTGGCCGCGCTGCGCCGGGTGACCGGCCGATGAGTGAGTGGTTTGTGGGCAATCGTTCCGCAGGGCGGAACGGGTGGGCACAAACCACCCACGGGCGGCACCCGGCCCCGGTCCTCAGCCCCCACCTGCCCGTAGCCGGGCCCGCTTACGGAACGTCGGAAGCGGCGACATGAGCGTCATCGGGCACGCCACCGAGGCGGCGGTCGCCTGCGCGGCCGCCGGGTCCCTGTGCGGGGCGGCGCTGCCGGGCCGGGCCCGCGTCGTCGCGTCGGGCGTCTGCACCGCCGCGACGGGCGCCGCCGGGCTCGCCGCGGGCACCGCCGCCCTGCGCGGCGCGCGCTGGTCGGTCTTCCTGCCCGGCGTCCTGCCGCCCACCGGAGTCCACTTGGCCGTGGACGCGCTGTCCGGCCTGTTCATGGCCGTGGCCGGCGGAGTGATCCTCCCCGTGGCCGTCTACGGCATCGGGTACGCGGCCGGGCACACCGGCCACGGCGCGGCCTCCCGCACCGCCCAGGCCGTGCTGCCGCTCTTCGCCCTCACCCTGCTGCTCGTCCCGGCCGCCGCCTCCGTCTGCTCCTTCCTGCTGCTGTGGGAGCTGATGGCCCTCACCTCCCTGCTGCTGGTCCTGGCCGGGCACCGGAGCGGCCCGCCCGCCGCGCGGGCGGCGGTGCGCGCGGCCGGGCTCTGGTACGGCGTGATGACCCAGCTCGGCTTCCTCCTGCTCCTGGCCGGCACCGCCCTCTTCGCCGCCCGCGCCGGCGGCGAGACGTTCACCGCGCTGCGCGACGGCGCCCACCACCTGCCCTCCGCCGTCCGCGGCACCGTCTTCGTCCTGACCGCCGCCGCGTTCGCGGCCAAGGCGGGCGCGGTGCCGCTGCACCCCTGGCTGCCCCGGGCCCACCCCGAGGCCCCCAGTCACGTCTCGGCGCTGATGAGCACCGCCATGGTCAACCTCGGGATCTACGGACTGGTCCGCACCGGCTTCGACCTGCTGGACGGCGGGCCGCGCTGGTGGTGGCTGGGCGTCCTGGCCACGGGCGCGCTCTCCGCCACGTACGGCGTCCTCCAGGCCGCGATGGCCTCCGACCTCAAGCGGCTGCTCGCCCACTCCACCTCCGAGAACCTCGGCCTCGCCCTCATCGGCGTCGGCGCCGCCGGGCTCTTCGCCGACGCGGGCGGCGGTGCCCCCGCCGCGCTGGCCCTGGCGGCCGCCCTGCTGCACCTCGTCAACCACGCCGCGTTCAAGAGCCTGCTGTTCTGCGCGGCGGGCTCGGTGCTGCGGGCCACGGGTCTGCGCGACCTGGACCGCATGGGCGGCCTGCGCTCCCGGATGCCCGTCACCGCGGGCTTCTTCGCGCTCGCCGCGCTCGGCGCGGCGGCCCTGCCGCCCGGCAACGGCTTCCTCGGCGAGTGGCTCCTGCTCCAGTCCCTCATCCACGGCCTGGCCCTGCCCGGCCTGGTCACCGCCCTCGTGCTGCCCCCGGCCGTCGCCGTGATCGCCCTGTCCGCCGGACTGGCCGCCGCCGTCTTCGTCAAGGCCCTCGGCGTCGCCTTCTTCGCCCGCCCGCGCGGCCCCCGCGCCGCCGAGGCCCGCGAGAGCCCCCCGGCCGTGCTCGCCGGGATGGGCCTCCTCGCGGCCCTCTGCGCCGCCCTCGCGCTCGTCCCCGGCGTCCTCGGCGACGGGCTGTCCGCGGCCGTCGCCGCCACCGGGCTCGCCGACGCCCCGCCGCTGACCGGCGGCCCCCTCGGCGTCCGCCTGGACCGCCTCGCCACCACCCTCTCCCCGCTGTGGGCCGCCTGCACGCTGACGGCCGCTCTGATCACCGCGGCCGCGCTCGCCCGCCTCCTGGCGCGCCGCCGCCGGCGCCGCAACGCCCGCCTGTGGGACTGCGGCGGAGGCGCGCCGACCGCCCGCATGGCCTACACCGCCACCTCGTTCGCCGAGCCCCTCCAGCGGGTCTTCGACCGGGTGCTGGCGCCCGAACAGGACGTCCGCGTGACGGCCGCCCCCGAATCCGCGTACCTCGTCGAACGGGTACGGTTCCGCCGCCGGGTCCCCGACCGCTTCGAACACCGCCTCTACCGCCCGCTGCTGGAGGCCGTCACCGCCCTCGGCCACGCCTCCCGCCGGCTGGCCACCGGCAGCGTCCACCTCTACCTCGGCTACGGCTTCTGCGGCCTCGTCGCCCTCCTGCTCGTCCTGGCGGCGCGCCCGTGACGGGCCACACCACCGCCGGGGCGGCCGCCATGTGCGCCCAGGTCGTGGCGGTCGTCGCCGGGGCGCCCCTGCTCACCGGGCTGATGCGGCAGGTACGGGCCCGGATGGAGGGCCGGGCCGGGGCGGGCGTCCGCCAGCCGTGGCGGGACCTGCGCAAACTGCTGCGCAAGGAGCCCATCACCCCCACCGGCACCGGACCGGCCTTCCGCGTCGCCCCGGCGCTGCTGGTCGCCACCACCGCCGTGGTGGCCGCGCTGATGCCGCTGGCCAGCACCGCCACCCTCGCCACCGGCCGGTCCGACCTCATCCTCGTCGTCGCGCTGCTCGCCCTGGGCACCGTGGCCCTGGCCCTGGCCGGGCTGGACACCGGCACCGCGTTCGGCGGCATGGGCGCCTCCCGGGAGATGACCGTCGCCGCGCTCGTCGAACCCACCATCCTGCTGGCCGTGTTCGCCCTGTCGCTGCCCGCCGGCTCCACCGACCTGGCCGCCATCGTCTCCGCCGGTCTGCGCGACGCGGACCGGCTCGCCTCCCCGTCCGGGCTGCTGGCCACCGCCGCCCTCGCCCTCGCCGTCCTGGCCGAGACGGGCCGGCTCCCGGTGGACAACCCCACCACCCACCTGGAACTGACCATGGTCCACGAGGCGATGGTCCTGGAGTACGCGGGCCCGGACCTCGCGCTCGTCGAACTCGGCGCCCAGATGCGGCTCGCCGTCCTCCTCGGCCTGCTGGCCACGCTCGCCGCGCCCTGGGGCATCGCCACGACCGCCGCCCCGCTCGCCGTCGCCCTCGCGATCGCGCTGCTGGCCGTCAAGGTCGCGGCCCTGGGCGCCGCCCTCGCGGCCGCCGAGGTGTGCTGGGCCAAGCTCCGGCTGTTCCGCGTCCCCGAACTCCTCGCGGGCTCCCTGCTGCTGGCCCTCCTCGCGGTGACCGCCTCCTACTTCCTGACGGGAGCGTGACGCGCCGTGCCCGGCACCCTCCACGCCCAGCTCCTCGACCTGGTCTGCGGCGCGTTCCTGCTGGCCGCCGTCGTGGTGCTCTGGCTGCGCCAGCTCGCCTCGATCGTCCGGGTGTTCGCCCTCCAGGGCGTGGCCCTCGCCGGGATCGCCGCCCTCCTGGACGGGCACGACAGCCGCTGGGAGCTGCTCGCGGTCGCCGTCGGCATCGGCCTGCTGCGCGCCGGGCTGCTGCCCCTGCTGATGCGGCGCGCCCTGACCGCCGTCGCGACCGGCCCCGCGCCGCTCGCCGGTGACACGGGCGGGGCCGGGGGCACGGCCGGGAGCACGGGCGCGGGCAGGGCCGGGGGCGCGGGCCACCACTACGCGGAGGACGTCAGCGAGGCCCGCGAGACACAGCCGCTCGTCAACGTCGCCGCCTCCCTGCTGAGCGCGGCCCTGCTGACCCTCCTCGCCTACGCCGTCGCCAGGCCCCTGGTGGCCCTCCACCCCACGCCCGCCACCCGCGCCCTGCCGGTCGGCCTGGCCGTCGTCCTCATCGGCTTCTTCGTCCTGGTCACCCGGCGGCGCGCCCTGGCCCAGGTGGTCGGCTTCCTGCTGCTCGACAACGGCATCACCGCCACCGCGTTCCTGGCCGCCTCCGGGGTGCCCCTCATCGTCGAGCTCGGCGTGTCCTTCGACGTGCTCCTCGCGGTGCTCGTGCTGGGCATCCTCACCACCCGGATGCGGGCCGCCTTCGGCGGGACCGGCATCGACGACCTGCGGGAGCTCTGCGACCGATGACGACGCACTCCACGACCTGTGTGCTGCTCCTGACCGCGCCGGTGGGGGTGCCGTTCGCGGTGGCGGGCGCGTTCGCCCTGGCGGGGGCGCGGAGACGGCGGGCCGCCGTGGCGGGCACGGCGCGACCGCCACGGCAGCGCGGGGCACCCCGGCGGGTACGGGTGGGCGCGGGTGCGGTGGCTTCCTCCCCAGGCCCGCCCCTTCCCGAAACCGGGAGCTCCGCTCCCGGACCCTCGGAGCCCGTTGGCCCCTCGGAGCCCGTCGCACTCCCGGAGCCTGCCGGGGCCCCGGGCCGGCGCGTGCCGCGCGCGTCCGGGCCCGGCGGCGACCCCGCTACCGGCACCCTCCCGGGAGCTCCGCCCAGGACACCGGCCCGGGGGCGCCGACCGGGCCGGATGCCATTCGCACCCCCGGGGCCGGGGATCGGCCCGCGCCTCCGCCGGTGGCGGCGGGCCCCCGTCCCGGGCCCGGCGGGCCAGGACCCGTCGGGGTCCGGGGCGGAGCCGCGGTTCGGTGAAGAGGCGGGCCGGGGGAGAATCCCCCGCGCCGTCACCCCGTGGCTCGCGCTCGTCTCCCCCCTCACCGTCCTCGCCTGCGCCGTCGCGCTCGCCCGGACCGTCACCCGGCACGGGCCCGTCGCCGCGTACGGGCTGCGCGCCGACGCGCTCGGCGTGTGGATGCTGCTGACGGTCGGCGCCGTGGCCGTCCTGGCGTGCGCGGCGTCCGGGCCCGAGGCCCGGACCGCCCGGCGCTACCACGCCCTGGTCCACGCCTTCCTCGGCACGCTCGCCACCGCCGTGCTCGCCGCCAACCTCGGGATCGTCTGGATCGCCATCGAGGCGACCACGATCCTCACCGCCTTCCTGGTCGGCCACAGCCGCACCCGGGCCTCCGTCGAGGCCGCCTGGAAGTACGTGCTGATCTGTTCGGCCGGCATCGCCCTGGCCTTCCTGGGCACCGTGCTCCTCTACTACGCGGCCCGCCGCGCCGGGATCCCCGAGGCGTCGGCGCTGGACTGGCCGGCCCTCGCCGCCCGGGCCGGGGAGCTCGACCCGGCCGTCACCCGGCTGGGCACCGGACTGGTCGTCCTCGGCTTCGGCGCCAAGGCCGGGCTCGCGCCGCTGCACGCCTGGCTCCCCGACGCCTACGGCCAGGCGCCCGCGCCCGTCTCCGCGCTGATGTCCGGGGTGCTGTCCTCCGTCGCCTTCACCGCCCTGCTGCGCTACAAGGTGATCGCGGACGCCGCCCTCGGCCCCGGCTGGACGCGCACCCTGCTCACCGCGACGGCCCTGCTCACCCTCGCGCTGGCCGCCGCGCTGCTGCTGGCCCAGCGCGACCACCAGCGGATGCTGGCCTACTCGAGCATGGAGCACATGAGCCTGATCGCCCTCGGCGCCGCCGTCGGCGGCCCGCTCGCGGCCTCCGCGATGCTGCTGCACATCACGGGGCACGGCCTGGCCAAGACCGTCGCCTTCCGCGCGGCGGGGCACGTGCTGCGGCTGCGCGGCACCAGCCGCATCGGCCGGGTGCGCGGGCTGCTGGCCCAGGCGCCCGGGGCGGGCGCCCTGTTCGCGCTGGCCGTGCTGGCCCTGCTGGGGCTGCCGCCGTTCGGGCTGTTCACCGCCGAACTGGGGCTCGTACGGGCCGGGTTCGCGGCCGGCATGGGCGCGGTCATGGGGGTGGTCCTGATCCTGCTGCTGGTCGCGTTCGCCGCGCTGGGCGCCCGGGCGGCCCGGATGCTGCTGGGCCCGCCGCCCCTGCCGGGCCCGCCCGCGCGGCTGCCCGCCGCGGAGGCGGTCCCGCTGGCCGGCGGGCTGGTGCTGTGCGCGGCCCTCGGCGTGAGCACCGGGCCGCTCACGGGGCTGCTGACCGCCGCCGCCGCGATCGTCGGAGGACGGTGAGCCATGGAGTCCCTCGACACGGCCACCGGATCCCGGACCGTCACCGACACCGACGCCGCCGAACTGCCCGGCCGCTTCGCCGCGCTGCTGCGCGCGGGCCACCGCCTCGCCCTGGTCGCCGCCCACCACGACCCCGCCCACGGCGACCGCGACCGTGCCGTACGGGTCGTGTACCTCTTCGTCTCCGGTCCGCCCGACACCCGTACCGAACTGCACGTGCGCCTCGACCCCGACGCACCGGAACTGCCCACGCTGGCCCGGCTGTCCTTCCCCGGAGGACGGTTCGAACGGGAGATGCGCGACCTGTACGGCATCGTCCCCCGGGACCACCCGCTGCCCCACCGGCTCGTGCGGCACTTCCACTGGCCGCGCGGCTGGTACCCGATGAGCCCGGACGCCGGACCGCCCCCGCCCTTCGCCGAGCCCGAGGGGCCGTACCCCTTCCTGGAGGTCGAGGGCGACGGCGTCTACGAGATCCCGGTCGGGCCGGTGCACGCCGGGCTGATCGAGCCCGGCCACTTCCGGTTCTCCGTGGTCGGGGAGACCATCATCAAACTGAAGGCCCGGCTGTGGTTCACCCACAAGGGCGTCGAGAAGCTCTTCGAGGGCCGCACCCCCGGGCGCGGGCTGCCGCTGGCCGAACGCGTCAGCGGCGACACCGCCGTGGGACACGCGCTGGCCTACTGCCTGGCCGTGGAGGAGGCCCTCGACGTCCGCGTCTCCGGCACCGCCCGCCGCGCGCGGGCGTTGCTCCTGGAGCTCGAACGGCTCCACAACCACGTCGCCGACCTGGGCGCGCTGTGCAACGACGTCGGCCACGGCGTCCTCAACGCCCAGGCCCAGCGCGTCCGGGAGGAGCTGCTGAGGCTCAACCGCGAGGTCACCGGGCACCGGCTGCTGCGCGGCGGCGTCGTCCTCGGCGGCGCCGAACTGCGGTCCGTGCCCCGCCCGGGACGGTTGCGAGCGCTCGGCGAGGACATCGGCTCGATCGTGGAGCTGGCCCTGGGCCACACCACCGTCCGCGACCGCTTCACGGGCACGGCCCGGCTCACCACCGCGGCCGCCCGGGACCTGGGCTGCCTGGGCTATGTGGCACGGGCCAGCGGCCTGGCCGCCGACGCGCGCCTCGCCCACCCGCTGTGCGACTACGGCCCCGCGCTGCGCGTCCCGGTCCACTCCGGCGGCGACGTGCTGGCCCGGTTCCTGGTCCGGGCGGAGGAGGCCGACACCTCGCTGGCGCTCCTCGAACACCTCGCGGACGGCCTCGCCCCCGGCCGTGCCGTGGCCGTGCCACCGGAGCCCGGCCCGGCGGCCCCCGGCCCCCGCTCGGGCGTGGGGCTCGTCGAGGGCTGGCGGGGCACGATCGCCACCCGCGTCGAGCTCGTCCCGGGCTCGGTGCTGACCCGTGTGAAGATCGTCGACCCGTCGTTCCTCAACTGGCCGGCGCTCCCGGTCGCCCTGGCGGACACGATCGTCCCGGACTTCCCCCTGGCCAACAAGAGCTTCAACCTCTCCTACGCGGGCAACGATCTCTGAACGACGGCCGCTGGGCCCGCGACGACGGCCGCTGAGCCCGCGTCAGACCCCATACCCCGTGAACAGCCGGTGAAAGTAGGGCCATCCGGCCGGGACGCCACCGGAAACGATCCCGTACCGTGGAGTGATCCGTTCATTCGAAGGAGCAGGGGCGTGTGCGATCTCACCTATGACGACGTCAAGCGGGCCGCCGACCGGCTGGCCGGGCGCACCCGGCCCGTCACCGTCGCCGAGGGCGACGACGGCGTGTGGCTGGCCCTGGAACACATGCAGCACACCGGCTCCTTCAAGGCGCGCGGCGCCTACAACTTCCTCGCCGCCCACCGCGAGGCCGGCACACTGCCCGAGGCCGGCGTGACCATCGCCTCCGGTGGCAACGCCGGGCTGGCCTGCGCGTGGGCCGCCCGGCTCCAGGGGGTGCGGGCCACGGTCTTCCTGCCCGAGAACGCCCCGCACGTCAAGGTCGCCAAGCTGCGCGGCTACGGCGCGGACGTCCGCCTCGTGGGCGCCGAGTACGCCGAGGCGCTGGCGGCCTGCGAGGAGTTCGCCGCGACCACCGGCGCCCTGGCCAGCCACGCCTACGACCACCCGCTGATCGCGGCCGGGGCGGGCACGCTCGTCGACGAGATCCGGGAGCGGGTGCCCGGGCTGGACACCGTGGTCGTGGCGGTCGGCGGCGGCGGGCTGTTCTCCGGTGTCGCCACCGCCGCGCGCCACCACGGCGTGCGGACGGTCGCCGTCGAGCCCGAGGGCTGCCGCGCGCTGAACGCCGCGCTGGAGGCCGGCCGGGTCGTCGACGTGCCCGTCGACTCCGTCGCCGCCGACGCGCTCGGCGCCCGCCGGGCCTCCCGCACCGCCCTGACCATCGCCCGGGACCCCGGTGTGCGCTCCGTGCTGGTGCCCGACACCGCGATCGTCCGCGCCCGCCAGGCCCTCTGGGACGACCGCAGGCTGGCCGTCGAACACGCCGCCGCCACCGCCCTCGCCGCCCTGGCCGGGGGAGCGGACGCCGCGTACGCGCCCGCCGAGGGCGAGCGCGTGGCCGTGGTCGTCTGCGGCGCCAACACCGACCCCAGCGACCTCGTACGACGCTGAGGAACCACGGGTGCGCCCCCGGGCAACATCCGGGGGCACGAAGGGCGTTCAGCCCTCTTCCGCCCATTGCGGACGCTCCGCTAGAAATGCGGCAGGCGTACCGACGGGGGGAGTACGGATGGACACCCAGCACCCTGCGACAACAGCGCACGAACCACCCGGAGTGCCCCCGGAATGCGCCGGGTTCGTCGAACTGTCCGTACGCCTCACCGGCTTCGACGAATTCGACCTCCGGGGCACCGGCATGGTCCGGCTGTACCACGACACCACCCTCGACCAGCTGGGCCGGGCGGCCGTGGGCCGCTTCCTCGACGACCTGACGGCGGCGGGGGACGACCCCGGGGCCCTCGCCGACGAGGTCTCGCGCGACATCGCCCGGGCCATCACCCACCTGTGGTACCTGGGCGTCTGGCCCTCCCTGGCCCGCGCCACGCACACGGCGCTCGGCCGGGAGACGCCCAACACCGCCTTCGTCGTCTCGCCCGAGGCCTGGACCGAGGGCCTGGCCTGGCGGACCTTCCACGGCCACCCGCCGGGCGCCCGGGCCCCCGGCTTCGGCACCTGGGCCGACCCACCCCCCGGAACCCCGGACCGCGCGGCGGGGGACGTGGCGTGACCGCCGGGGAGCGTCACGACGTCATCGTCGTCGGCGCCGGGCTCGCCGGCTCCCTCGTCGCGAAACACCTGGGCGACCGCGGCCGGCGCGTCCTCGTCCTGGAGGCCGGCACCCGCACCCTGGACACCTGGCCGGGCCACCTCGACGCCCTGAACACCTACTACGCGGCCCTCGCGAAGGTGCCCAACGCGCCCTACCGGCCCAACGCCGCCGCCCCCTCCCCGGACGTCCTCGACCTGGAGGGCCTGCCGTCCGGCGGCTACCGGGCCCACGGCTACTTCCTCCAGGACGGCCCCCTGCCCTACGCCAGCGACTACCTGCGCGTCTGCGGCGGCACCACCCTCCACTGGATGGGCCTGGTGCCCCGGATGCACCCGGACGACTTCGCCGTGCGCGCCGACTACGGCTACGGACGCGACTGGCCCCTCGGCTACGCCGACCTGGAACCCCACTACCGGGCCGCTGAACACGCCCTGGGCGCCGCCGGGGACGCCGACGAGCAGCGCGAAGCGATCGGCCTGCCCTTCCCGCCCGGCTACGCCTACCCGATGCGCGCGATCCCCCGCAGCCACATCGACCGGGTCCTCGCCGCCCGCCTCGACGGCGTGCCCCTCCGGGAGACGCCCGACGGAGCCGGGACCGTCCTGCGCGTGGTCACCACCCCGCACGCCCGCAACGGCACCCCCGACCCACGCCACGACCACTACCGTCCCGTGGGCGCCACCGGCCTGCCGAACTACGGCCAGCGGTGCGTCGGCAACGCCTCCTGCGTCCCCATCTGCCCCGTCCAGGCCAAGTACGACGCCCGCAAGACCCAGGCCGCCTGGAGCCACCGGGTCACCCTCCGCGCCCGCGCCGTGGTCAACCGGGTGCTCGTCGCGGGCGACGGACGCGTCCTCGGCGTCGAGTACCAGCGCTACGACGATCCCGCCGCCCCCGCGCACACCACCCACACGGTCGAGGCGGACGTCGTCGTCCTCGCCGCCCACGCCGTCGAGAACGCCCGGCTGCTGCTCCTCTCCGGGCTCGCCAACAGCAGCGACCAGGTCGGACGGAACCTGATGGACCACCCCACGCTGCTCACCTGGGGCCTGCTGAACCGTCCCGTCGGCCCGTTCCGGGGCCCTGGCTCCACCTCCGGCCTGGAGTGCTTCCGCACCGGGCCCGCCCGGCGCGCCCGCGCCCCCTTCCGCGTCGAGATCGCCAACTGGGGCTGGAGCTGGCCCACCGGCGCTCCGGCGAGCGACGTCGCCCGTCTCCTCGGCATCGGGGCCGACCCCGGGGCGCCGCGCGGCGCGGGCCTCTTCGGCACCGCGCTGCGCGAGACGCTGGGCCACGAGGTCGGCCGCCAGCTGTGCCTCCAGTTCGCCATGGAACAGGACGCCGAGAGCCGCAACCGCGTCACCCTCGACCCCCGCCACCGCGACGCGCTCGGCAACCCCCGGCCCGTCCTCACCTACGACCTGTCCGAGCACGTCAAACGCGGCATCGCCGCCGCCAGGGCCGTCTCCGCCCGCCTCTTCGCCCTACTGGGCGCCGACGACCGGACCGTCCACGCGCCGGGGCCCGCCGCGCCCGGCTGGTACCGCTTCGAGGGGCGCGACTACGTCTTCCAGGGAGCGGGCCACGCGGCCGGCACCCACATCATGGGGGACTCGCCCGCGACATCCGTGGTTGACCCGTGGCAGCGCTGCTGGGACCACCCCAACCTCTACGCCGTCGGCTGCGGCAGCATGCCCTCGGTCGGCACCTCCAACCCCTCGCTCACCATGGCCGCGCTCGCGCTGCGGAGCGCCGAGGCCGTCGACCGCGACCTCGCGGAGCTGCGCCGGCCCCTGGTCGTCCGGCAGCCGGGAGGATCGTCATGACCGCGGCCGCGCCCTCGCGTGCGGTCCTGCCGGAGCCTCCGTTCCGGGTGCCGCGCGACCGCGCGGACCTCCAGCTGTTCCTCCAGGCCGCGCTGACGCTGGAACACCTCACCATCCCGCCCTACCTGACCGCCATGCACACCCTGCGGGCGGGCACCAACCGCCCCGCCTTCTTCGTCATCCGGAGCGTGGTGCTGGAGGAGATGCTCCACATGACGCTCGTCGCCAACCTCCTCAACGCGGTCGGCGGCCGGCCCCTCGTGGCCCACTCGCGGTTCGTCAGCGCCTACCCCGCCCGGCTGCCCTTCAGCAGGGACGACGTCACCGTCGCCCTGCGCCACTTCGGCGTCGAGGCGCTGGAGACCTTCCTGGCCGTCGAACGGCCCGCGTACGTGGCCGAGCCGCCCGGCCACCCGTCGGTGCGCGAGGACGACGGCTGGACCTCGGTCGGCCAGTTCTACCGCACCATCCGCGAGGGCGTGCTCCGGCTGGCGGACGGACTCGGCGAACGCGAGCTCTTCCGCGGCGATCCCGCCCGCCAGGTGGGGCCCCGGGACTTCTACAACTCCGGCGGGGAGGCCTTCCCCGTCACGGACCTCGCCTCGGCGCTCACCGCCCTGCGCGTGATCACCGAGCAGGGCGAGGGCGCCGACCGGACCGTCTTCGACTCCGACGACCGGCTGTTCGGCGAGGCCCGGCAGCCCGCGCACTACTTCCGCTTCGACGAGATCCTCCGGCAGCGCACCTACGGGCCCCACGACACCCCCGCCACCGGGCCGACCGGCCCGTCGCTCGCGGTGACCTGGCACGACGTCCACCCCATCGACCCCGCCGCCCGGGTCGCCGACTACCCGCCGGGCGGCGAGGTCCGGCGGGCCGCCGACCGCTTCGACGACGTCTACGCGCTGCTGCTGTGCGTCCTGGAGCGGGCCTTCACCGGCGACCCCGGGGCGCTGCGCCGGACCGTGCCCACCATGCTGGAGCTCCGCGACCTCGCCGGGTGGCTCTGCCGCAACCCCCACCCCGACCCCGGGAGGCGGGCGCGGGGGCTGTTCGCGTCACCCACGTACGAGATCACTGATAGCCGGTTGGCGCGTGCCCGTTCGGAGCTGGCGGGCTGACGGCCGGTGGCGCCGCCGTTCGCTCCGGCGGAGCCTCGGTCCTCCGCTCCGGCGGGGCTTCGGTCTTCCGCTCCGGCGGGGCCGCCGTCCTCACGGGCGGGGCCACGGCGGTGGTGTGGACGGGCGGGGGCGCCACGGCCGTCGTGTGCACGGGGGCGGCGGTGGTGGCGTGCGTCGGGACCGTGCCCGGCGTATGGCCGGACGTGGGCGGTGGTGGGGCGAGCGACTTCGGCGGGGCCGTGTGCGTGCCACCGCCCATGCCACCGCCCGTGCCACCGCCACCGGTCCGTGTCGGGGCCGGGAGCGACGAATGCTTGGACGGCGTGTGATTGCCGCCGGACGACGGGCTGTGGCCGCCGGTGCCGCCGGTGCCCCTCCCGGACGGGGTGGACGAGTGGGACGGCGTCGACGACGGGCCCTGCCCTGACGCCGAGCCCGAGCCCGAGCCGGATGGGGAGTCCGAGGCGGAGCCCGACGGAGAGCCCGTTCCAGGCTCGGACGGGGAACCGGAAGCGGAACCGGAGGGAGACCCGGATCCCGCGTCCGACGGGGAACCGGACCCGCCGGGCCGCGCCTGCGGCGGCAGCGTATACGGCTTTCCGTCGGTCGAGCCGTCGCCCTTGGCCGGCCGGTCGAACGCCTTGTCGGGCTGCCGGACGTCGACGAGCGAGACCGACTTCAGGGGGCCCTCCTCGATGGTGCGCGCCTCGATCACGGTGACCTGCGTGACCTCGAAGCGCTCCCACTTGGTCCCGGTGTACGTGGACCCCTTCCGGTCGACGTCCTCCGGCTTGCCCAGCGGATTGCCGCAGTTGCACTTGACCGCCGGGTTCCTGTAGTCGTCCTGAAGGATGGTGACGCCCGCCTGGAGGACGGAGAGGTACGCGACGGTCTTGCCGTCGCCCTGGTAGTTGTGGTTCTCGACCAGGGTGTCCTGGACGAGAGTGATCTCGTTGAGGCCGTTGATGTGATCCTTGATCTTGTCGAAGGCGATGCCCCGCACCTCGGCCCAGGCCTTCCCCTTCACAGGGTCCTGGGTCAGCTGGTCGATCAGCTTGGCCCGGTCGCAGTGGGTCTGGCCCGGGGTGCCGCCGAAGGCCCCCTTGGCGTCGGCGCGGGTGGTGCCTCCCGTCACCGGGACGGCCTTGACCCCCTGGATGTCGGCCCCGGGGGCCTGGACGAACGGCTGCGCCGCCACCACGCCCGCCGCCTCCAGGGCGATCTTCGACTGCTTCCCCCCGTCCGACGAGCAGGCCGTCAGCCCCGCGCCGGCCAGCAGCACGGGCACCGCCAGCAGTGAGACGATCCTGGTCCGTTGCACACTCACACCCCCGATAGCGTGACTAACACGACGTCACCCAGCCACCGCCGCACGAGGTCCGGGCGCTGGGAGATGGTTCGTAGGTGGGGGACGGGGCGGGCGAAGGATTCCCGGACCCGTCGTCCCCCGTCGCCCCGGTGGCCGGGGCCTGGCTCTGCCCGTCCTGGCCGCCGCCGACGCCCTGGGAGACCGGGGCGGTGGGCCCGCCGCCCGGCGTCCCCGCGCCGCCGCCCGCGTCCCGGAAGGCGATCACCCCGGCGGTGCCCCCGGCGACCAGGACCAGCGCGGTGACGGCCGCCACGATCCAGGCGGCCTTCCGTCGCCCGGGGTCCGGCACCGGATCCGGATCCGGGCCCACCGGGTACCCGGGATGGCGCGGATCGCCGTAGCCGGGGCCGACCAGGGGCGTGGCGAGGCCCCCTTGCTGCAGCCCGACCGGCACGGGCGGCGGGGTCGGGGAGCCGATGGGGGAGGGCCCGGCCCAGGGCCTCGGCGTCGGTGACGGCGTGGGCGTCGGCGTGGGAGCACGGGACGGCGTCGGCGTCGGAGGCGGGGTGGGCGTCGGCGTGAACGGCGGTGGCGTCTCCCGCAGGGGGAGGGGGGACGGGGTCTCCGTCCGGGCGCGCACCGGTTCGTCGAGGGTCGTGGGCACGTACCCCGGCTGTTCCGTCAGCCGACCGGTGGCGACGGCGTCCAGGAGCTGCTCGGCCTCGGCCGAGCCCATCCGCCGGGCGGGGTCCTTCCGCAGCAGCCCCTCCAGCAGCGGCGTCAGCGGGCCGGCGCGCCGGGGCGGCGCCAGCGGGTCGTCGACCACGGCCCGCAGCGTGCTGAGGGCGTCGCCGCGCCGGAACGGCGACACGCCCTCGACCGCCACGTACAGCAGGGTGCCCAGCGACCAGAGGTCGGAGGGGATGCCGGGGCGCTTGCCGGTCGCCCGCTCGGGGGCGAGGTACTCGGCGGAGCCGATGAGGTCGCCGGTGCGGGTGAGGGTGCCCGCGCCCTCGACGAGCGCGATGCCGAAGTCGGTGAGGACGACCCGGCCCCCGGCCTCCAGCAGGACGTTGGCCGGTTTGACGTCGCGGTGGAGCACCCCCACGGCGTGGGCGGCGCGCAGCGCCTGGAGCACCAGGGCGCCGATGCGGGCGGCCTCCTTGGGCGTCAGCACGCCCTCCTGGCGGAGGACGGCGTCCAGGGACTGCCCGCGCACCAGCTCCATCACGATCCAGGGGCGGCCCTCCTGCTCCACCACGTCGTGCACGGTGATGACGTTGGGGTGGCTGACCCGGGCGGCCGCGCGGGCCTCCTGTTTCAGCCGGGCGTAGAGGACGCGTACGTCGTCGGCGCTCATCCGCTCCGGGGCCTGGACCTCCTTCGCGGCCACCTCGCGGTCCAGCACCTCGTCCATGGCCAGCCAGACGATGCCCATGCCGCCCCGGCCGAGCTGCTCCATGAGCCGATAGCGCCCGGCCAGCAGTGGTTTGCGGCGTTCCGTGTCCATATGCCGTACGCCCCTTCCCCCCGCGTACGGCGTACGGAGCCGTGCGCTTTCGGGCCACACTGGCTGGGACGTGGCGCCGACCGATACCGTTCCCCTCCGCTGGTGAAGGCCGTGTGCGCGCGGGCGTCAGCGGCGGGTGGCGAGTTCCTTGTCGAGCCAGCGGAACACCACGGGGTACTCCTCGCGCCAGGTGACGAAGTTGTGGCCGCCCTCCTCGCGCACCAGCTTCTCCACCTTGGTGGGCGGCTTGGCCTTCCCGGCGAACTTCTGCATCTGCGCGTAGTACTTCTCCTCGCCCTTCTCACTGGCGGCCAGGAGCAGGGAGACCGGCGGCGGAGGCATGTGCTCCAGACGCCACGTCAGATCGGACTCGTTCTTGATCTGCTTGTTGCCGGCGTAGAGGTCGCCGGTGTCGCGGTCCTCGCGGGCGAAGAGGTCGGTGGACAGGCCGGCGGCGGCCCCGTAACGGTAGGGGGCGGTCATGGCCATCTTCAACGCGCAGTAGCCGCCGGTGGAGTTGCCCACCGCGCCCCAGGCGCCACGGGTGTTGTCGGCGCGGTAGACGTCGTTGACGGCTAGGGGGACGTCCTGGTTGAAGAAGGTCAGCGCCTGCGGACCGCCGGGCACATCCGTGCAGTTGGTGTCGCGGTCCGCCACCACCGAGGGGCGCAGCATCAGCACGATCGTCGGCTTCATCTGTCCCGTCATCACGGCCTTGGAGGCGGCCTGGGGGACCTTGGCCTTGGTGATGAGGTTGATGGACTGGCCGGGCTGCCCGGTGATCGACATGATCACGGGGAAGGTGTCCTTCTCGTGCCCCTTCTGGAAGTACTGGGGCGGGAGATAGGCGAAGCCGTCCATGCTCAGCCCGGTCACCGGGCCGTTGATCTCGATCCGGTCCACCTGTCCGGCCTTCTCCTTGGGGCCGAGTCCGACGGGCTCCTGGCCCTTGACCGTCAGGGCCGGCGGCCGCTTGCCGTTGCCCGAACCGGCCCGCACGGCCTGCTTACGGGAGTTCTGGCCGAGGAGTTCCTTCCAGGTGGAGTAGAAGCCGAATTCGTTGTTCGCCGCGACGAGCAGCACGGACAGGACGCAGAGCTGGACGAGCACGAGCATCCCGAGGCGGGAGGCGAACGCCAGGGGCCCCTTCTTCGCGGCCCGCGGCCACAGCCACAGGACCAGCGCGGTCACCGCGACGGCTATGACCACCAGGGTCAGCAGGAAGGTCTGGGACGTAAGGCCCACGGTTGTCGCTCCTCTTCACGGGGGGTCTCCTGGAGAGAGGGCAAACGACGGGACGCGGTTTCCTGAAAGAGGGCCTTTTTCATCCTATAGCCGTACCGGAAACCTCGCGCTCCGGTTCGTTCGTCAGGGCTCCACCGGGTACGGCACGAAGGTCGTGCGGTTCTCGTCGACGGCCAGGCGGCGTCCCAGCGGCGGCACGGCCCGCTGGGGGCAGTCCAGCCGCTCGCAGACCCGGCAGCCCATGCCGATGGGCGTCGCGGCCGACGCGTCGGCCAGGTCGAGGCCGGCGGAGTAGACCAGCCGGTGCGCGTGCCGGATCTCGCAGCCCAGACCTATGGCGAAGGTCTTGCGGGGCTCGTGCCAGCCGCCCCGGGAGCGGGTGACCGTGCGGGCCGTCCACAGATAGCGCCGGCCGTCCGGCATCGCGGCCATCTGCACATGGACCCGCCCGGGCGAGGCGAAGGCCTCGTAGACGTTCCACAGCGGGCAGGTGCCCCCGCCCCGGGAGAAGTGGAAGCCGGTGGCGGACTGCCGCTTGGAGAGGTTGCCCGCCCGGTCGACGCGGACGAACGAGAACGGCACGCCCCGCGCCCCCGGCCGCTGCAGGGTGGACAGCCGGTGGCAGACGGTCTCGTAGCCGACCCCGAAGTGGTCGGCGAGGCGCTCGACGTCGTAGCGGGTCTCCTCGGCGGCGGCGTGGAAGACGGCGTACGGCAGGATCAGCGCGGCGGCGAAGTAGTTGGCGATGCCGATCCGGGCGGGCGTCCAGGCGGGGGAGTCCTCCGTGAAGTCCTCGGCCGCCTGCCGGGAGAGCTCCTGCCCGTACTCCAGCAGCGCCAGTTGCGTCGCCATCCGGAAGGCCTGCTGGCCGGGGCGGAGCCGGGGCGAGTAGTGCAGCACCCGGGCGGCCGGGTCGTAGCGGTGCTGCTGCTCGGCGTCGGCGACCAGCCGGACGCCGTGGCGCTCGGCGAGCCGCGCCGCCAGCGCCCGCCGGACCTCGCCGCGCCGCAGCCCGATCCCCGCCGCCAGGCCCTCGGCGGCCGTGTCCAGGTCGTGGAGGTAGTTCTGGCGCCGGTAGAAGAACTCCCGCACCTCGTCGTACGGGGTGCGGCCCAGGACGGCGGCCTCGTCCGGCCCCCGGTCCCCGGCGAGTTCGGCGACCCGTTCGGTGAGCGCGCGGTTGCGGCGGTCGAGGTCGAGCAGGACCCGGGCCACCGTCGGCAGCCGGTGGGCGAGCTCGCTCAGCTCGGCGGGGGAGACCCGGCCGCCCTCCGGCCCGTCCGCGAGCGCCTCCCGCAGGTCCGCCAGGAGCCGGGAGGTGTCCCGCTCGGCGAAGAAGCCGGGATCCACGCCGAACGCCTCGGTCAGCCGCAGCAGCACGGGTACGGTCAGCGGCCGGGCGTCGTGCTCCATCTGATTGAGGTAGCTCGGCGAGACGGCCAGCCGCCGGGCCAACTCGGCCTGGCTGAGCCCCCGTTCCTCGCGCAGCCGGCGTAATCGGGCGCCGGCGTAGGTCCTGCCCATGCCCGCGAGCGTAGTGGGGTTGGCAACGTTCGCAAAGCGGCTGTGGATTCTTCGCGGAAATCGGCACGCGGCCAGCGTCGACGGACGTGCCGTGCCGGTGGGACGGTCGTCGTACGGCCGGCCCGGCCCTGAGGGGGGCCGGGCCGACGGCTTTCGCAGGCGTTCCGTTTCTTCGCAAGGCTTCGCACGTTTCAGACCTCGCTTCCCGGGAGGGGACATGCAACAGGCGGAAACCGGCCCCCCGACGAGCACCCCGATCAGCCGTGTCGGCGTCGTCGGCGGCGGGCGGATGGGCGCGGGCATCGCCGAGGTGTGCGCCCGCGCCGGGCTCGACACGGTCGTCCGGGAGGTCGACGCCACGGCCGCGCGCGCCGCGCGCGAACGGATCGCCCGCTCGCTCGACCGGGCCGTCGCCCGGGGCGGGGCGACGGCGGACGAGCGCGACGCCGCCCTCGCCCGGATCGTCCTCACCGCCGACCTCGACGACATGGCCGACCGGCAGCTCGTCGTCGAGGCCGTGGTGGAGGACGCCGACGTCAAGGCGGACGTCTTCGCCGGCCTCGACAAGATCGTCGAGGATCCGGCGGCGGTCCTGGCCACCAACACCTCGTCCGTCCCCGTGATGCGGCTGGGCATGGCCACCACGCGGGCGGACCGCGTCATCGGCCTGCACTTCTTCAACCCCGCGCCGGTCATGCCGCTCGTCGAGGTCGTCACCTCGCTCCACACGGGCGCCGACACCCTTCGCGCGGCGGAGGAGTTCGTCACCGCGACGCTGGGCCGCCAGGTCATCCGCTCCCGGGACCGGGCCGGCTTCGTCGTCAACGCGCTGCTCGTCCCGTACCTCCTCTCCGCGATCCGCATGGCCGAGTCCGGCTTCGCCGCCGCCCGTGACATCGACACGGGCATGGAACTCGGCTGCGCCCACCCCATGGGCCCGCTCGCCCTGGCCGACCTCATCGGCCTCGACACGGTCCTGTCGATCGCCGAGTCGCTCTACGAGGAGTTCCGCGAACCGCTGTACGCGGCGCCGCCGTCGCTGCGGCGCATGGTGGAGGCGGGGTTGCTGGGCCGCAAGGCGGGACGGGGGTTCCACCCGTACCCGTACCCGGCCTGACCCGCTACGACGTAGTGGATCCCAGGGCCTCCCCGCACCGCAGGTTCCACCGCCCCGCCCGGCCGCTGAGCGCGGTCAGTGTCAACGGCTGTACGTCCAGCCGCCAGAACGTCTCCGGGGGCAGCGCGAGGGCGTGCACGACCGCCGCCCGGATCACGGCGGGTTCGGCGACGGCCAGCACCCGGCCGTCGCCGTCCCCGAGCCCGTCGAGCCAGGCGCCGACCCGGCCGACGAGCGCGAGCACCGACTCGCCGCCGTGCGGCGCGGCTCCGGGATCCCCCAGCCACGCGGCCACGGCCTCCGGCTCGGCGACGGCCACCTCGTCGAGGCCCAGGCCCCGCCACCGGCCGACGTCCAGGTCCGCGAGCCCGGCGACGGGCTCCGGCTCCGGTGAGAGCCCCAGGGCGGCGGCCGTCTCGCGGCAGCGACGGGAGGGCGCCGTGAACTGCCGCGACGCCCGCGGCACGGCCCCGGCGACCGCGCGGGCGCGCGCGATGCCGCGCTCGTCGAGCGCCGAGCCGTCGTCGAACCGGGCTTCGCGGAGGGCGGGGCCGGTGGCGGGGGAGAGGAACATGGCGCGCACGGTCATGGGGCGAGATTGTGGCGCGAACGGGCTCCGGACGCGATGCCGTTGCACCGGGTCAGACGGTATGGCATGGTGAAACCCTCAGCGTCGGCGGCCACCGACGCCGAGGGTTTCGAGGAGCTAACGGTCATCTGCCCCATCTTGCTTGTGGGACAGCGGGCCGTCCTTGTGATTCAGGGCTTGGTTCAGCCCTTCCCGGACGGCGTAGCTGACCAGGGCGGTGAAAATCGCCCCGGCAGCTCGCTTCGCCATCCGCCGGACCTGAGTCCGGACGAACCACGTCGGTCGCTCCTTGCGGTGACGCCCCATGGGCGCCCCCTCTCTACAGGTGCGCCATGGCCGGTGGCGCTCCGGAGGGCACCCATTGCCGGGCGCCCAGGGCGAGCGTCCGGAAGAAGCGGTCCTCAGAGAGGGGGCGCACGAGAGTGCGCCGCCAGGGGTGAGCATATCCCTTCCGGGCCCCAAGTCCGGCCATGTCGGCGGAGATTACGGATCAGGGAAACTTCGTTCACCCGCACGTGTGTGCACCGCCAGCATCCCCTGCACCGTGCGCTCCCACGGGAACTGCTCCGCCCGTTTCCGTGCCGCCGTGCGGCGGCGGGATTCGGGGACGGAGAGCAGGCGGAGCACCGCGTCCGCCGTCGCCTCCGGTGTGGTGGGGGTGGCCAGCCCCGCGTCGGGGGCGAGGAGTTCTGGGGACGCGCCGGTGTTCGCTGTGACGGCCGGGGTGCCGCAGGCCAGGGCCTCCAGGATCGAGAGGCCGAAGGACTCCACCGGGCAGGGGGCCAGCGCCACGTCCGCCCGCGCGAGCGCGCGGGCCACGGTGCGGCGGTCGGCCACATGGCCGTGGAAGCGCACCGGCAACCCCGCCTCGTACGCCCGCCGTTCCAGGCGGCCGCGCTCCGGGCCGGTGCCCAGGACGTCCAGGCGGGCCGGGACGCCGCGACGCAGCAGTACGCGCAAGGTTTCCAGGGGCAGATGGGGGAGTTTCTCCGCCGACAGGCGGCCCGCGTACACCAGGCGCGCCACCGTTCCGGGGACGGACTCGGACGGCGCGAAGACGTCCAGGTCGACGCCGAGCGGTACCCGGTACAGCGCCGGGGCCGCCACGCGCGCGAACTCCGCGCAGGAGAAGGCGGATGCCGCCACCACGGCGTCGAACGCGCGGGCCAGGCGCCGGTTCCACGCGTCCGACGGTCGCCTCAGCGCGGCGGCCCCCAGCGGCAGCCGGGGCGCCAGGACGGCGTCCAGACGTTCGTGGGAGAGCAGCACCGCCCGTATGCCCCGCGCACGGGCCCAGTGCGCGGCGTGGACGAGGGTGAGCTTGTCGGACACCTCGACGGAATCCGGTGTCAGGCGCTCCAGGAGCGCGATCAGCGCGCGCAGCGCCGCCGGGGTGCAGATCAGCCGGTAGCCGCCGCCCACCGGCACGCCGGGCAGGACGACCCGGAGCCCGGCGGCGTCGCGCCACGCCGCGTACCGGGGGCCCGGGGTGATCAGGACCCGTTCGTGGCCCGCCGCCGCGTAGCCCCGGCCGAGCGCGTCCAGCGCGGTCCGCAGGCCGCCGGAGGCCGGGCCGTGGAAGTTGGCGAGCTGGACGATCCTCACGCGTCGTCGTCCCCCGGGCGCCGCAGGGCGCGCACCAGGCCGGCGTACGTCCAGGGGCGGGCCCCCGCCGCGAGGGCGAGGTCGACGGCCTCCAGGGCGAGTTCGCGCAGGCCCGGCCGGTCCAGGTCGGCCGGGTGGAGGGCGATGCGGAAGGGCCTGCCGCGCCCGGACCACCGGCCGGCCGCCGCCCGCATCAGACGGGCCCCGGCCCGTTCCCCGAGGCCGCCCGGCCGGTGGGAGAGCGCCGGCATCCGGTGCCGGGCGCCGGTGCGCAGGTCGTGCACCGCCAAGTGGCTGGTGGTGTACTCCAGGCCCACCGCGCGCAGGGCCGCGAACGATCCCGGCGAGGCGAGCCAGCCCGGTGGGGTGAAGCCCTCCGGGGCGATCCCCACGGAGGCGAGGGCGGCCAGACCGGCCGAGAGCCGGCGGTGGGCCTCCGGTTCGTCCAGCGCGCAGAACTCCGCGCAGCCGCGCGCCAGCAGGGAGTTCAGCCACCGCCGCGCGGGCGGGCCGCCGGGCACGGCCCGGTGGGTGCAGCCGTGGAGGGAGAGCTCGTGCCCGCGTCGGGCCGCCTCGTGGAGCCAGCGCACCAGGGCCGGGTCGTCCGGCAGCCGGGGCCCGCGCCAGGCGCCCGGCACGAGCAGCAGCGTCGCCGGCACCCCCCGCGCGTCCAGCTCGGCCAGCCACCGGCGGCTGCGCGAGAAGCTCCAGGGGGCGACGTCGTGCACCGAGACCACGAAGACCGCTGTCACCCTCCCAGGATCCTCCGGCCGGTGTGACGTGCGCCGTACGTCCGGGTGAACACCCCCTTCCGGGTGCAGACTGTTGTTCGACAAGGTGTCACGCACCCGGCAGCTTCAGCAGCTTCAGGAGATCGCATGCGTTACGCGGACGGGCCCGGCGTCCACGACGAGGTCCACATCGGCGCGGCCCCGGCCGAGGTCTGGAGACTGGTGGCCGACATCGGCCTGCCCGCCCGGATCAGCACCGAACTCCAGCGCGTCGAGTGGCTGGACGGCGCCACGGGTCCGGCGCTCGGCGCGGCCTTCGAGGGCCACAACCGCCATCCCATGGTCGGCGAGTGGCGGACCGTCTCGCACATCGTCGCCCTGGAGCCCGAGCGGCTGTTCGGCTGGGCCGTCACGGACCCGGACAACCGGTTCGGCGGCGGGCCCGCCGATCCTGCCTTCCCCCTCGCCACCTGGAAGTTCGAGCTCCGGCCCGAGGACGGGGGGACGCTGCTGCGGCAGTCGGTGCGTGTCGGGCCGGCGCCCTCCGGGCTCAGCACCGCGATCAGCCGCATGCCGGACCGCGAGGAGCAGATCCTCGCCATGCGCCTGGGCGAGCTGCGGGAGGGCATCCGGGCCACCCTGGAGGGCGTCAAGCGGCTCGCGGAGGAGCCGGCCCGGGACGCGACCGCGGGCGCCGGGTCCAGCTCCGGGTCCAGTTCCGGGGCGTAGGGCGAAATCGGGGGGGAGGACGGCCAGCCTGGTACGGAAAATCCTGATTTTCGATGATGGTGATTCCATGACCAAGATCAAGGCCATCTCCTTCAGCTCCTTCGGCCCCGCCGAAGTGCTCCGGCTCGGCGACGCCGACCTGCCCGCCCCCGGGCCCGGGCAGGTCCGGATCGCCGTCCGCTGCGCGGGCGTCAACCCGCTCGACCACAAGATCCGCAGTGGTGCCATGGAAGCGGTCTTCCCCACCGAACTGCCGCACGTCCCCGGTGTGGAGGCGTCCGGGGTGGTGGAGGCGGTCGGCGAGGGCGTCACGGAGGTGTGCGCGGGGGACGCCGTCCTGGGCCGTACGCTCACCGGCGCCTACGCCGACGCGGCCCTGGCCCGGGCGGACCAGCTGGTGGTCAAGCCCCTCTCGCTGCCCTGGGAGGAGGCCGCGGCCCTGCCGGTGGCGGCCGAGACGGCGCTGCGAAGCCTGGACGAGCTGGGCGTGGGGGCCGGGGAGACGCTGCTGGTCCACGGCGCGGCCGGCGGGGTCGGCACCCTGGTCGTGCAGTTCGCCCGCGCGCGGGACGTCCGGGTGATCGGCACGGCGAGCGAGTTCAACCACGAGTACCTGAGGGGGCTGGGCGCCCTCCCCGTCACCTACGGGGAGGGTCTCGCCGGCCGGGTGCGGGGGATCGCTCCCGAGGGGGTGGACGCGGCGCTGGACGCGGTGGGCAAGGGCGACGCGGTCGGGGTGTCGGTGGAGGTGACCGGCGACCCCGGCCGGGTGCTGTCCATCGCCGACGCGGAGGGCGCCCGGCGCCACGGCGCGCGCTTCAGCTCGGGCGGCACGGGAATGGGCACGGTGCCCGCGATCGAGGCCGCCCTCGCCCTCCACGAGGCGGGGATCCTCCAGTTGCCGATCCACCGCGTCTACCCGCTGGCGGAGGCCGCCGAGGCGCACCGCGCCAGCGAGCACGGGCACCTCACCGGGAAGATCGTCATCGCGGTGGCCTGAGCGGCCCGGGCCGCCGTGGCCCGGCCACGCGTGCGGCGCTCGTCACCGCCGCACGGTCCAGTGGTCGTTGGCCCCGGCCTCGACGAACCGCAGCGGCGGGCAGAGGAACGCGCTTCCGTCGGGCCGGTCCTCCGTCCACGGCGCGTCCGTCGGGCTCGCGGGCTTCCACGCGCCGTTGGCGCGCAACTGAATGGCGCTGCTGTCGAAGACGGTGTTCCGCGCCTCGGTGCAGTAGTGGCCCACGCCGGTGGCGGGGTCGACGCTCGCGTAGATCTCGAACATGTCCCAGCCGTGGGCCAGGCCGCTCCGGTCGGTGCCGGACTGCTGGTAGAGCAGGTTCCAGCTGCGCGTCCGCACGTTGTAGAGGTACGAGGACCAGCGGTTGCCGCTCGCCGCGTCCCGTACCAGCTGCACGCTGTAGCTCCGCCCGCCGCCGGTGCCGGTGGTGTACGTCGCGAGGAAGTCCGCGTCGACGGCCAGCACCTTCGCCGGCCCGCCCTTGCCGCACCAGTCCCAGGCCCAGATCTCGTCGCCGCTGTTCCAGTAGGCCGTGACGATCTCCATGCAGGAGTTCTGGGCCTTGGTGGTGGGCGCGTAGGTGAAGTCGTCGGCGCTGGACACCTTGTAGGAGGGGTCGACGGTGTGGGTGGCCGTGACGCCGTCGTGCGAGCCGGGCCGGGGGAAGATCCCCCACCAGTTGTGGGTGACGTCGGCCGCGGGCCGGCCGGTGGCGGTCGGCGGGTGGTGCGCCCACGTGCCGGCCCTGGCCCGGCGGCCGTTCTCGAACGCGCGGACGGCGCGGTCGCGGCCGGAGGAACCGCCGGGGGCGCGGTCGGGCGTACGGGCGCCGGTGACCACGCCCCGGTGCGGGGCGCCGGGGTCGGGCGCGGTGGAACCGGTCGCACCGGTGGCGGGTGCGGTGGCGCCGAGGGCGGCCAGGACGGTGAGCAGGGCCGCGACGAGGGGGGTCCGGTGTCTGTTCACATGAACTCCAGCAGGGACGGGGGGTGGGAAGCGCCTGCGGACTCCGGCGATGGGAATGTCCATGACAGCCCCTGGAGTGTCAAGGGCCCCGGCGGCACCAGCCGTCGGGCTCAGAGCCCGACCGTCAGGTCCGCGTCCCGTCTGATGTGGGGGAGGCGGGCGTTGGTGACCAGGGCCAGTTCGCGGGTTCCGTCCCGGCCCGGGCGCCACTGGCCGCCGATCAGGGGGAGCAGGGCGACGTTGCGGACGGGGCCCGTGGTGAAGTCGAGGAGGCCCGCGACCGTGGCCAGCCGGGTCGTGCCGAGGGCGGCCGCGACCGCGTGGCGGTCGGTGGGGTCGGGGGCGGTGGTCAGGGCGTGGACGGCTGCCTCCAGCAGGGCGTGGGCGGGGCCCAGGGGCTGGAGCCAGGGCCGGCCGGTGGTGGCCCGGTAGTCGTGGGCGAGCCGGGCCGCCGTGGTGTCGTCCAGCGAGGAGCGGTAGGGGTGCCGGGGCGTCCAGTAGACGAGCGTGGCGATCCGGGCGTTCGTCAGCCCGTCCGGGGCCGCCGTGAAGCGGGGGTGGGCCAGCCAGCGGGAGCAGGTGATCAGCCGGGTGCGCAGCCCCGCCTCGCGGGCCTGCCGGTGGAAGAGAGCCAGGTCCGCGACGGTGGCCGCACCGGTGACGACATCCGTCCCGGCCTCCTTGAACCGCCGGACGATGCCCGCGAATCCGGTGGCCGGCTCCCGGTAGCCGCCCGGGTCGACGAGGGTGTGGCCGCGCGCGGCCGCCACGGGCGCGAAGCCGTGCCGGGGGTGGCGCAGCGCCCGTCCCTGGGGCCCGTCGTTCCACAGGCAGCCCACCGTGCGGCGCGGCCCCACGCGCTCCCACATCTCCGCGAAGACCGCGGCGATGTCGTCCAGCCCCCACCCGAAGTGGAACGTCCAGCGGAACGCGCGCCCCGGTTCCGCGCCCCGGTCGAGGGCGTACGCCTGCCAGGGGAAGCCCGTCGACAGACAGGGGATGCCCAGCACCTCGCAGGCGTCGGCCACGGCCGGCAGCACCCGTGTGCCGCCCATCGCCACCACCACCGAGGCGCCCTCGTCGCGCACGAGTTCCGCGACCGCGCGGCGCGCCCCGTCGGGGCCGGAGCGGCTGTCGCGCCAGGCGAGCCGGACCGGCCGGCCGCGCACCCCGCCCGCCAGCCGGGGCGCCAGTCTGCCGAGCGCGTACGACAGGGGGTCGCCCAGCCGTGCGAGCCGCCCCGTCCGCGACACGACCGCCCCCACGCACAGCTCCCCCGCCCGCCCACGACCCATCAGGCCGCCCCCCGTTCCGCTGCCGCTCCCGCTCCCCGACGGTCCTTCAAGGATCAACGTCCCCCGTCCGCAACATGGTTGACACGTGACACCCCGGACCCGGAAGGGTGATTCCGTACCGTCCCGCGGGCCTGAACGATCGGGTCCGGACGGTTACCGTCCGTTCTTTGCAGGGAAGTTGACGGTCACGGCGCTTGAATAGCGGGTGGAACGGTCATTCCGGACAGCCGTCATCAGGCCGATCTCGTGACGCCCGGAACCATCGGAGGCGGATGTGCCTCCGGCCCCTGAACACACGTCCGGTGACGTTGTATACGGAAGTTGACACAGGTCACCTCGGGAATGGCCCCGGACGGCCCCCCACGGGCCGGTGCGACGGGGTGCCGGAGGCTGCGGCGGCTTTCGGCCAACGCCCCTCCGGGGCCCCCGGGCGAGTCCCCGGTGCGCCCCGCGCGGGCTTCGGGCATGACGCACTATATGGCTGAGCGGTCGAGAGGCAGCGATGTCTCTCGGAGCCGTGGCACCCCCGTGCCCGGAGCCCGCGTCGTCGTCGCGCGCCCCGGGCTCCTGGGCGCGCGGCTGGGAACCGGACATCGGCGTCCGTTCCCTGGCAGGGGAGGAGCGTTCGCGGCCGGAGTGGGGATCCGGCCGCCAGGGGGCCGCTCGCGATCACTCGAAGTGTGACGGCGTTCGTCAGGGGCGCCGTGCACGTATCAGGTACGGAGGCCCGCGCACCCCGCGCGCACCTCCGTCCGGGGGGAGACACACAATGGGGCGTACGACGCGCGCGGTCGCGGCCTGGGCCGCCGCCGCGATGCTGACGATGGCGCTGCCCACGGGCAGCGCGAGCGCGGCGGACCTGCCGCCGCGCATCGACCTCCGCTTACTGCTGGTGGACGACGGCGGCCCCGCCGTCGAGGCCATCCGCGCCGAACTCGACGCGGCCGGCACCCCGTACACCAGACTCGACCTCGCCGACGCGGCCCGCCCCCGCGTCGACGAGGCGTTCCTCAGCGACACCCTGGACGGCAGACCGAGAGCCAAATTCCAGGGCGTGGTGCTGCCCAACGACAATCCCTTCGGCGCCGACTCCGCCGAGATGACGGCCCTCGCCGGTTACGAGAAACGATTCGGCATCCGGCAGGTCGACGCCTACACCTACGCCCGCCCGGCCGTCGGCCTGAACACCCCCGACACGGGCGGCTACGCCGGCCCCCTCGACGGGCAGACCGCCCAGGTGACCACGGCGGGCGCCGCCGGGCCCTTCGGCTACCTCAAGAAAAACGTTCCCTTCGAGGACAACGACCCCGCCGTCAAGGAGAGTTACGGCTACGTCGCCGTACCGCTGGCCCAGCAGGAGAAGGGCGCGAGCTACACCAGCCTCGTCGACGCGCCCGTCCCCGGCGGCTCCGGACGCGGCTCGCTGATCGGCCAGTACGACCACGAAGGCCGCAGCGAACTCGTCGTCACCTTCGTCGCCAACCGCTACCAGACGCAGTTCCGCCTGGTCTCCCGGGGCATCGTCGAGTGGCTGACCCGGGGTGTCCACCTGGGCGCCGCCCGCAACTACTTCGGCGTCCACGTCGACGATGTCTTCGCCGCCGACGACCGCTGGGACACCAAGCTCAAGTGCACCCCCGGCGACGTCGACTGCCCCGGCAACCCCGACCCCAGCGCCCCCTCGCTGCGCATGACCGCCGCCGACGCGCAGTACGCCAAGCAGTGGTCCGCCGCCCACAACCTGCCCATCGACTTCGCCTACAACGGCGTCGGCAGCGAGGAGTACCGCGCCTCGCACGGCGGCGCGCCCGACCCGCTGCTCCAGCAGTTCGTCGCCGACCAGAAGTCCTTCCGCTGGATCAACCACACCTACACCCACGCCTTCCTCGGCTGCGAGCAGGACACCACCTCCGTGCCCTGGAAGTGCGTCACCGACGCCACCGGCAAGACGCGCTGGGTCAGCCGGCAGACCATCGGCTACCAGGTCGACGAGAACCTCCGCTGGGCCGCCCGCCAGGGCCTGAGCCTGGACAAGGACGAGCTGGTCACCGGCGAGCACTCGGGCCTGAAGACCACGCCGCAGCAGCCCCAGGACAACCCCGAACTCGCCCCGGTCCTGGCCCAGACGGGCGTCAAGTGGATCGCCAGCGACACCTCCCGCGAGCGTGAGCAGCGCCCGGTCGGCACCGCCCTGACCGTGCCCCGCTACCCCATGAACGTGTACTACAACGTGGGCAAGGCCACCGAGCAGACCGACGAGTACAACTGGCTCTACACCAAGAAGGCCGACGGCGGCAGCGGCACCTGCGAGAAGTTCCCCGAGACCACCACCTGCCTGTCCAAGCCCCTGGACGTCAAGACCGGCTTCCAGACCTACATCGCCCCGCTCGAGGCCCGGATCGCCCTCGGCCACGTCCTCGCCAACGACCCGCGCCCGCACTTCATGCACCAGTCGAACCTCTCCGAGGAGCGGATCGGCTACACGGTCCTGGAGAAGGTCCTCGCCGACTACGCCGGCCTCTACGCCGACAACACCCCGCTCGTGAACCTCCGCCAGCGCGACATCGGCGACGAGCTGAGCCGCCGCGCCGCCTGGAGCGCCGCCGTGGCCGCGGGCAAGGTCACCGGCTACCGCGTCGGCAACGCCGTCACCGTCATCACGCCCGCCGGGCTCCACACCACCGCGACCGTTCCGGTCGGCACCACCGGCCAGGGCGGCACCGCCTTCGGGTCCGCGTACGCCGGCGCCCGCTCCGGCTGGAGCACGCCCGCCGCCGACCAGACCCAGCTCACCCTCACCCTGCCCGCCGGCACCCCCGTCGCCCGCGTCGCGGACGGCAGGGCCACCCGGATCCAGGCCCCCGCCGCCGCCCTCCCGGTGCCCCCGGGCGTCGGCCACCGCGTCCCCTTCGGGGCCGGGCACACCGAACGGCGCTGAACCGGCTCGTACCTCCGTGCTGCACCACCCCGCCCCACCGTCTCCTGGAGAGAACCGACTTTCATGCACGGACCGTCAGCCGAACCGGCGTCCGCCACACCCTCGGTGACCCTGCTCACCGAGGGCACCTACCCCCACAGTCACGGCGGGGTCAGCGTCTGGTGCGACCAGCTCGTCCAGGGCATGCCCGACGTCGACTTCCACGTCATCGCCGTCACCGGCACCGGCCGCGAGGCACTCGCCTGGGAACTGCCCGGCCACGTCAAGGCCGTCGACACCTTCCCCCTGTGGGGGCCGCCACCGGCCGGCCGCGCCCCGCGCGGCGGCCACCTCCGCCGATTCCTCGCCACCTACGAACAGTTCCTGCTGTCCCTCCTCGACCCCGCCCGCGAAGCGCTCTTCGCGCCCGCCTTCTACCGGCTGGCCGACCACGCCGCCGACGGCACGCTCTTCGCCGCCCTGCGCGGCGAGGCGGCGGCCCGGCTGCTGGCCCGGCTGTGGAACCGGCCGCACCTCGCCACGGCCGCGGCGCGCCCCACGCTCCACGACGCGCTGGCCGCCACCGACCTGCTGGAGCACGCCCTGCGCCCGCTCGCCGCACCGGCCCCCGCCGAGGGGATCACCCACGCGGTCAGCGGGGGCCTGGCCACCCTCCCCGGGCTCATCGCCCACCACCGCCACGGCACCCCCTTCCTCCTCACCGAGCACGGCATCTACCTCCGCGAGCGCTACCTCAGCTTCCGCGCCGAGCCGTACCGCTGGCCCGTCAAGGCCGTGATGCTCGGCCTGTTCCGGCTGCTCGCCGAGGAGGGCTACCGCAACGCCGCGCTCGTCACCCCCGGCAACCGCTACAACCGCCGCTGGGAGGAGCACGGCGGCACCCCGCCCGAGCGCATCCGCACCGTCTACAACGGCGTCGACCCCGCCGCCTTCCCGCCCGCCGGCCCCGAGCCGGAGTCGCCCACCCTCAGCTGGGCCGGCCGGGTCGACCCCATCAAGGGCCTGGAAACCCTCATCCGCGCCTTCGCGCTCGTCCGGAAGGAGATACCCGACGCGCGGCTGCGCCTCTTCGGCGGCACCCCGCGCGGCGGCGAGGGCTACCGCACCGCCTGCGAGGGCCTCGCCGCCGAACTCGGCGTCGCCGACGCCGTCACCTTCGAAGGACGCGTCGACGACATCCGCGACGCCTACGCCGCGGGGAACGTCGTGATGCTCTCCAGCATCAGCGAAGGCTTCCCCTTCACCCTCATCGAGGCCATGTCCTGCGGGCGCGCCACCGTCTCCACCGACGTCGGCGGCGTCCGCGAGGCGGTCGGCGACAGCGGGCTGGTCGTCCCGCCGCGCGACCCCGAGGCCATGGCCCGGGCCGCGCTGCGGCTGCTCCGCGAACCCGAACTGCGCGCCAAGATGGGGGAGTCGGCCCGGCTGCGCGTCATCGAGCAGTTCACCCTCCGGCAGACCATCGACGGATTCCGCGACATCTACCACGACCTCTCCGGCCTGCGGCGCCCCGTCCCCGTGGACGTCACCGCCGACCGGCCCGCACCCGTCATGGCCCTGGCCGCCGGCGGTGCGGGATGAGCGGACTCCTGCGCCTCGTCCCCGGCGAACCCGAGCCCTCCCACGAGCTCGCCGCCGCGCCCACCGGGACGCGCTCCCGGCCCCGGTGGGCCGCCGACCCCCTCGACGAACTCGCCGAGGAACTGGCCGACGTCTGCGCGGCCGCCGTCCACCCCGACGAGATCGCCGCCGTCCTGGAGGCCGACGGCCTCACCGGCGAACAGATCGCCGAACGCTACGGCCGCGCCGACGCCTTCGAGCTCGCCGCCGAGCTCTTCGCCCGGGTGCCGCGCGGCCACCCCGAACCCGCCCCGCGCCCCGACCCCTGGAAGGTCGGGCCGGGAGCGTCCCTGCTGCGCTCGGTGGTCTTCACCCTGCCCGGCTTCGGCTACGCGCTCGGCTCACCCCTGCTCGCCGGCGCCCGGGACCGCTTCGGGATGCCCGCCGGCACCTGGGCGCTGGTGGCCTCCGCGCTCACCGCCTGGGCCTGGAACCAGGGCCTGGCCCACCGCGCCTACCTCCGGCTCGCCGCCGGCGGCCGGGCCGCGGCGGGCCGCTCCCTGAGCGTGGGCGCCCCCCTGGGCGCCCTGCTCGCCACCGCCGCCGCGCTCGCCCTGCGCGCCCCGGCCGGCGTGCTCGTCTTCGCGGCCGGCCAGGCCCTCTACCTGGCCGCCGCCACCGCCCTGCTCGTCCTCGGCCGCGAACGGCTCCTGCTGCTCGCCCTGCTGCCCACCGCCACCGGGGGAGCGGTGCTCATGGCCGCCCGGCCCCCGGCCCTGCTGGGCACCGGACTGCTGGTGGCCACGGTCGGCGGCGCGCTCTTCGCCGCCGGGTACGAGACGCTGCGCGCCCGGCGCGGCGAGAAACCGCCCTCCGGGCCGGTGCCCGCGCCCGCCGCGTCCCTGCCCTACGGCCTCTTCGGCCTGGGCTGCGGGCTGCTGACGACCTTCGCCGCCCTCGGCGACGCCCTCGCCCACCGGGGCGGCGGCGGCACGAGCGGACCGGCCGTCATCGCCCTCACCCTCAGCATGGGCCCCGCCGAATGGCTGCTCTACCGCTGCCGGGGCCGCTCCCTGGCGGCGCTCGCCGCCGCCACGACCACCACCGGGCTGCTGTGGCGCGCCGCGCGCGTCCTCGCCCTGTGCGCCGCCGGATACCTGGCGGCCCTGACCGCGCTCGTCCTGGCCGTCGGGGCGCTGTGGCCCGGCGGGGCACCACCCGGCCCCGGCCGGCTGACCGCCCTGCTGGCGCTCGGCGCGGTGCTGTGGACGGGCCTGCTCCTGCAGGCCTACGGCACCGCCTGGCCCCCGGCCCTGCTCTGCCTGGGCGCCGCCGCGGCCGAGGCCGGCGCGCTCCGGCTGGGCACGGCGGCCCCGGTCACCGACCAGCTCGTCATCTGTTCCGGTGCGGCGGCGGCCCTGCTCGCCGTGGCCACCGCCCTGCTCGGCCGGATCACCACCCACCGCTGAGCCACCGTGAAGAAGCCCTGAAGAGGAGAACCCTCGTGTCCGCAAACGCACTCGTCGCCGTCACCGGCGCCGAAGGATTCATCGGATCGCACCTCGTGGAGGCCCTCGTCGCCGACGGTCACCGGGTCCGCGCGATGGTCCAGTACAACTCCTTCTCGTCCTTCGGCTGGCTGGAGGACCTGCCCGAGGAGGTCATGGAGCACGTCGAGGTCGTCCTCGGCGACGTCCGCGACCCCGGCTCCGTCCAGGGCCTGGTGGCCGGCGCCGAGACCGTCTACCACCTGGCCGCCCTCATCGCGATCCCGTACTCCTACCGGGCCCCGCACAGCTACGTCGAGACCAACGTCACCGGCACCCTCAACGTCCTGGAGGCCGTCCGCCACCAGGGCATCCCGCGCCTGGTCCACACCTCCACCAGCGAGACCTACGGCACCGCGCGGACCGTGCCCATCACCGAGGACCACCCCATCAACACCCAGTCCCCCTACGCCGCCTCCAAGGCCGGTGGGGACCGGCTCGCCGACAGCTACCACGCCAGCTTCGGCCTGCCCGTCGTCACCCTGCGCCCCTTCAACACCTTCGGCCCCCGCCAGTCCATGCGGGCCGTCATCCCCACCGTCATCGGCCAGGTCGCCGCCGGACAGCGCGCCATCACCCTCGGCGACCTGCGGCCCACCCGCGACTTCAGCTACGTCAAGGACACCGTGGCCGCCTTCCGCGCCGTGGGCACCGCGCCCGCCGCCGCCGTCCTCGGCCGCACCTTCAACTCCGGCACCGGCGAGGAGATCTCCGTCGGCGATCTGGTGACCCTCATCGGCAAGCTCATGGACACCGACCTGGAGGTGACCGAGGAGGCCGAGCGCGTCCGGCCCGCCAACTCCGAGGTGATGCGGCTGGTCTGCGACTCCTCCCGGCTGCGCGCCGCCACCGGCTGGGCCCCCGCCCACACCCTGGAACAGGGCCTCGCCGACACCATCGCCTTCTTCCGCGACCCCGCCAACCTCGGCCGCTACAAGACCGGCATCTACAACGTCTGACGTTCCGTCCACTCACGCGGCACAAGACAAGAGAGGAACGGCACCCACATGCACGCAGTGATTCTTGCCGGAGGCAAGGGCGTCCGGCTCCGCCCGTACACGACCGCGCTGCCCAAGCCCCTGGTGCCCATCGGCGACCAGCACGCCATCCTCGAGATCGTCATGCGCCAGCTGGCCGGCGCCGGGTTCACCAGCTGCACCCTCGCCATCGGCCACCTCGGCCACATCATCCGCGCCTACGTCGGCGACGGCTCCCAGTGGGGCCTCGACGTCGACTACACCACCGAGGAGAGCCCCCTGGGCACCATGGGCCCGCTCCTCACCATGACCGACCGGCTTCCCGAACGTTTCCTGGTGATGAACGGGGACGTCCTCACCGACCTGGACTTCGGCGACGTCCTGCGCGACCACACCGTCTCCGGGGCGCCCCTGACCATCGCCACCTACCCCCGCCGGGTCAGCATCGACTTCGGCGTCCTGACCACCGAGGCGGGCCGCGTCGTCGGCTTCGCCGAGAAGCCCAGCATGGACTACCGCGTCTCCATGGGCGTCTACGGAGTCTCCCGCGCCGCCCTCGACCGCTACACTCCCGGACTGCCGCTCGGCTTCGACGAGCTCGTCCTCGACCTGCTGGCGGACGGCACCCCGCCCAACGCCTACGAATTCGACGGCTACTGGCTCGACATCGGCCGCCCCGACGACTACGACCGGGCCAACGCCGAGTTCGCCATCCGCCGTGACCTGCTGATCAAGGGAGCGTGACCGGCCCCGATGCGCATCCTCGTCCTGGGCGCCACCGGCTTCCTGGGCCGGCACACCGCCTCGCGCCTGCGCGCCCTCCCGGGCGCGCACGTGCGGGTCGCCGGCCGCGCCCCCGCCGCCGGGCCGCCTCCCGGCCCGGCGACGGTCGACCTGCCGCCAGTCGACCCGCTGCCCGTCGACCTGGCGTCCGCCGACCCCGACCGGCTCGCGGCTCTGATCCGCGAGGCCGCCCCCGACGCCGTCGTCAACTGCGCGGGGGCGGTCGGTGGCAGCGCCGTGACCCTCACCGCCGTCAACGCCCGCGGCCCCGCCGTGCTCTGCGAGGCCCTGAGCGCCGCCGCCCCGGACGCCCGCCTGGTCCACCTGGGCTCGGCGGCCGAGTACGGGCCCGCCGAGGCCCGGCTGCCCGTCGGCGAGGGCGCCCCGGCCCGCCCGCTCGGCCTCTACGGCGCGAGCAAGCTGGCCGGCACCCTCGCCGTCACCGGCTCCGGCCTGGACGCCGTCGTCCTGAGGGTGTTCAACCCCGTCGGCCCCGGCGCCCCCGCAGCCTCCCTCCCCGGCCGCCTCGCCGCCGAACTGCGCCGGGCGGGACCCGACGACCGCGTCCGCACCGGGGACCTCTCCGCCCACCGCGACTTCGTCGACCCGCGCGACGTCGCCGAGGCCGTCGCCCTCGCCGTCACCGCCCCCCGCCCCCTGCCCGCCGTCCTCAACATCGGCAGCGGCACCGCCCGCCCCGTCCGCGACGTGGCCGAAGGGCTGCTGCGCGCGGCCGGGTTCACCGGCCCGGTCGGCGACCGCGTCGCCGAGGACGGCGACGGCTCGCCGCGCTCGGCCGCCGTCCCCTGGCAGCAGGCCGACATCACCGCCGTCGGCCGCACCCTGGACTGGGTGCCCCGGCACTCCTTCACCGATTCCCTCACCGACCTGTGGGCCGCCACCGCGCCCGCCACGGAGCCCGTGCCATGACCGCCACCGCGCCCGCCGCCCACCAGGACGACGGGCGGCTGCTCGTCCCGCTCTACGTCCACCCCGCCACCCACCCCGAGGAGTGGGCGGCGCTGCTCGAAGCCGCCCCCCGGCTGTACGGGGTCGTCCTCAACGTCGCCGACGGCCCCGGCGACCGCCCCGACCCCGCCTTCCACGCGGCGGCCGCACGGCTGCGCGCCGCGGGCGTCCGGCTGCTGGGCTACGTCGACACCGGCTACGGCCACCGCCGCACCGGCGCCGTGGTCGCCGACATCCGCCGCCACCGCCGGTGGTACGACGTGGACGGCGTCTTCCTCGACCAGGTCCCGGCGCACGACACCCCGCTGCCCCACTACCGCCGCGTGGTGCTGGCCGCCCGGGTGCTCGGCGCCCGTACGGCCGTCCTTAACCCCGGCGCCCACCCCGAGCCCGGGTACGCCTCGCTCGCCGACCTCCTGGTCACCTTCGAGGGCACGTGGGAGGACTACCGACGCGCCCGGATCCCGGAGTGGACCACCGGCCATCCACCGGAGCGGTTCTGCCACCTCGTGTACGGCGTGCCCGAGGAGCGCACGGCGGGCGTGGCGCGGCTCGCCGCCCGGCGCGGTGCCGCGGTGCACTGCGCGGTGCCGGGCACGGGGGCCAACCCCTGGCGCTCGGTGCCCCGGGCGGCCGCCGGCCTCGCGGCGGGGGGCGCGATATGAACGCGCGTGGGGGTATGGGGAGTTGGCGTGGCGGGAGCGCTCGGCGCGTCCGGGCTGGGCTGTGCGCCGCGCTGCTGCTGGTCCTGGCGGCCTGCTCCGCGTCGCCCGCCGACGACGACGGGCCGGACCGGGACGACGAGGGCGTCACGGCGGCCCCCCGCGCCTCGGGTTCCCCTCGCGCCTCGGGCAAGCCGGAGGCCACCGGCACTCCGGACGCCTCGGCCTCGCCCGGGAGTTCGGCCACGGGTTCGGCGCCGGGGTCGGCCGGGGCCCGTTGGCAGCCGAAGCCGGGCACCGGCTGGCAGTGGCAGCTGGACGGAAAGGCCGACACCTCGGTGGACGCCCCCGTCTACGACATCGACGGATTCGAGAATTCGGCCGAAACCGTGGCCCAATTGCATTCCCGCGGCCGGAAGGTGATCTGCTACATCAATGCCGGCGCCTGGGAGGACTTCCGGCCCGACCAGGGGAAATTCCCCAAGACCCTGCTCGGCAACAAGAACAAGGGGTGGAAGGGCGAGAAATGGTTCGACATCCGCCGCCTCGACACCCTGCGGCCGCTCATGGCGGCCCGGATGGACATGTGCCGGCAGAAGGGGTTCGACGCCGTCGAACCGGATCTGACCGAGGGATTCCGCAATACCACCGGCTTTCCGCTGACGGCCGATCACCAGCTCGCCTTCAACCGGATGCTGGCGGATCTCGCCCATGAGCGGGGCATGGCCATCGGGCTGAAGAACGACCTGGACCAGATCCCGCAGCTGGTGAACGTCTTCGACTTCGCGGTGAACGAACAGTGCGCGCAGTACGACGAGTGCGAGAAGCTCAGCCCCTTTGTGAAGAGTGACAAAGCGGTCTTTCATGTCGAATACGAACTGCAGCCGGGGGAGTTCTGTGCCACGGCGCGGCGGCTCGGGCTGAGCTCGATGCAGAAGAAGCTGGAGCTGGACGCCTGGCGCCGGCCCTGCTGAACGTGCCTCCCGGAATTACTCGTTCCATGCTGCAAGTACCCGCGGTCACAGGGGTTTAGGGCCAGTTCGGCGGGGGCGCACGGCGCGCGGTTCCGGGTCTGCTCCCGAAGTGAAGAAGTTCACAGATGGCCGCCCGGGTGCCGGATTTTAATGATTCATGGTGCAGGATCTCTCACCGAACACAAGATCCCGTCACCCTGGCGGGCCACCCGGGCGGACGCCGAGTCCTGCCGCCGCCCCGGGTGCGGCATCGAATTGATGAATCGGCAGGAGCGGGAGACCCAAGCGGTACGGATCACGAAGTCGGTGGTCCTTGGGGTGAAGCCGGGAAATCCGGCCGGGCAACTTCGCAGCCCGAACCCGACAGGTCATCTTTCGTAGGCGGATGTCGAAGGGCTTCGGCATGTCTGCTATGCCTCGCATTCCCGCGCTCATATCCCGGGCCGGCACCGCCTCGGCCGTCACCGCCGCCACGCTGGCGGCGTCGGTGCTCGTCCCCGGCCTCGCCTCCCAGGCGTCCGCGGCCACCCCCGGTGAGCAGGCTCTGAGGGTCGCCGCCGCCAAGGCGGGCTCCCCCTACCAGTACGGCGCCGCCGGCCCGAACCGGTTCGACTGCTCGGGCCTGACCCAGTACTCGTTCAAGAAGGTCGGCAAGAACCTGCCGCGCGTGGCCGCCGACCAGTACAACCGCACCCGGCACATCTCCGGCGGCTCCCGCCAGGTCGGCGACCTGGTGTTCTTCCACTCGGGCAGCAACGTCTACCACGTGGGGATCTACGCGGGTAGCAACAAGATCTGGCACGCCCCCAAGCCCGGCGCCACGGTCCGCCTGGAGAAGATCTGGACCGGCAGCGTCTGGTACGGACGCGTCAACTAGGCTCCTTGATCGGGCGGTCCGGAACCCGGGCCGTCCGACATCCGTGTTCGCGCACGGGGGTGCCGCTTCCGGGCGCGGGAGGGAGCGACGATGAGCGATGTCACCGGCGGAACCGGCGTCACCGGCGGAACCGCCCCCACTGGCCCCACCAGTCCCACCGGCCTCACCGGTCCGGAGGTCCGTACGGACCGGGGCACCGTACGGGGCCGTACCGAGGACGGCCTCGCCGTCTTCCGGGGGATCCCCTACGCTCAGCCGCCCGTGGGCGAGCTGCGCTTCATGGCCCCCCGTCCGGCCCGCCCCTGGGACGGCGTGCGGGACGCGGGGGAGTTCGGCCCGCCGCCCCCGCAGTCCGGCCCGATCCCCGCGACCCGCACGACCGCCGGCGACGACTGGCTCACCCTGAACGTCTGGTCACCGGACCCCGGCGGCTCCGGACTGCCCGTCCTGGTGTGGATCCTCGGCGGCGGCTACGTCTCCGGCCACGCGGGCGACCCGCTCTACGACGCCGGGCTCCTGGCCCGGCAGGGCGGCCTCGTCGTGATCACCCTCAACTACCGGGTGGGCGCCGAGGCCTCCGCCCAGCTCGAGGGCGCCCCCGCCAACCGGGGCCTGCTCGACCTGATCGCGGCCCTGGAGTGGGTCCAGGAGAACATCGCCGGCTTCGGCGGCGACCCCGCGCGCGTCACCGTCGCCGGCCAGTCCTCCGGCGCCGGCTCGGTCGCCACCCTGCTGGCCGTCCCCCGCGCCGCCGGTCTCTTCCGCCGGGCGACAGCCCAGTCCGTCCCCGGCCTCTACACCACCCCGGCCCTCGCCTCCGGCCTCGCCGCCGAGCTCGCCGGGAGCCTGGGCACCATCCCCACGGCGGCCGGTCTCGCCACGATCGACCCGTGGCGGCTGGCCGAGGCGATCACCCCGATGATGTACGGCCTGCCCGCACAGGCCGACCGCTGGGGACCGCTGGCCCGGACCGGCTCCCCGTTCTCCGTCGTGGTGGACGGCGACCTCGTGCCGGAGACACCCTGGACGGCCCTGCCGGACGGCCGGGCGAGCGGCGTCGACCTGCTGACCGGTCACACCCGGGACGAGTTCCGGCCGTTCCTCGTGATGAGCGGCGGCCGGGACAAGGTCACCGACGAGGACACCACGGCGGCGCTGAACGCCTTCGCCCCCGGCCCCGACGGCCCCCGCGCCTACCGCGCCGCCTACCCGGACGCCACGCCCGTGGAACTCTTCGAGACCGTCCACAGCGACGTCCTGTTCCGCATGCCCTCGCTCCACCTCGCCGAGGCCCACACCGCCGGCGGCGGCACGGCGCACCTGTACGAGCTGCGCCGCCCCGCACCCGCCCTGGGCGGCGCGCTCGGCGCCGCCCACGGGCTCGACGTCTCACTGCTGTTCGGCACCTACGACGCCCCGCAGGCCAGGCTGCTGCTCGGCGAGGGCCCCCTCCCCGAGGACCTCCTGGCCGTCGGGGAGGAGATCCGCCGCTCGTGGACGGCCTTCGCCACCCACGGCGACCCGGGCTGGCCCGCCCACACCGCCGCCGACGGCCGCCTCACCCGCCTCCTCGACACGGAGCCGAGCACGGCCCCGTACCCGGAGGAGCCGTCCCGAAAGGTCTGGGAGGGCCACACGGTCCGGCCCTACGACCTGCCGGCCTGACGGGGGGAGCGGGCTGGCGGGGCGAACCTCCGCCAGTCACGGAGCGCATGGCCCTTCCCCAGCCGTGCCGGACGGACCGCGAAGCGTCACCCGCTCTCCGTCCGGATGCGGGCCCCCAGGGCCGAAGCCAGTTCCCGGGCACCGGCGGTACGCGGGTGCCGGTTGATCAGGTCGCTGGCGACTCGCCGGATGGCGGGCCGGTCCCGTACCTCCGCCGGGGAAACACGCAGGGCGTGGAGGAGAGCGTCGGCGGTCTGCTGAGGTTTGTCCCACTGCCACCAGGCGCGTGCGAGGTCGGTGTGCATGCGGGCGCGCCGTTCGGCCGTCGAGAACTGCGTGGGGTGCAAGCTGCGGCCGGCGTGGAGGGCGGTGCCCGCGTCACCGACGGCCCAGTGCACGCCGACCTCGTAGAGGGTGACCGCGGCTGGGCTGATCGAGAACACGGCACCCGCCGGCGGCTGGTCGGGCAGGCGTGCGGCTGCACGGCCGGCTTCTCGAATGAGCGTCAGGGCCCGGTCGCGGTCACCGGCTCGGGCGGCGGTGTAGGCGGTGGTGCAGAGCATCTGGGCGTACGTCATCGCCTGTGCCTGCGTGGCCAGCCCCGTGCGCTCGACGGCTGTCAGCGCCCGGTCGACCAGCCGCTGGGCCGCCTGCGGCTGGTCTTGATGCCGGAGCACGATGCTCAGCTCGCGGGATGCCTCGGCTGTGGCGATGGCGCTGCCGGACAGGTCCGCGTAGGTCAGGGCCCGGTCCGCTGTCAGCCGGGACCGCTCATAGCGACCGATCTTCGTCAGGAGCCGAGAGGCCAGGGAATAGCACGACGACACGGTCGCGTACGCCGTCCGTGAGCCGGTTCGGGTGGCGGCGTGGGCATCGGCCAGCAGCGTCGGCAGCGCTTCGAGCAGCTGGGCGTGCCGGCCGGAGTCGAAGAGGGCCTGGGCCGGGGCCAGACGTGGGGGGGCCGGCGCGGCGCCGCCCGGTGACGTGGGGATGGCTGCCAAGGCGTCGTCGATACCGGCCAGCAGCTGGATGGTGCCCGCCACTCCGGCAGTGGTGAGCAGTGTGCGGCGGCGCAACGGGTCCTCCTCGCGACACGGACCAGATGGCGCCACTGTAGTAGCCGCCGCCTCGTCGAGGCCGATGGCGATGGCCAGAACATCTGTCGGTAACCCCACCTCGCGCGCGGCGTGTCGGAGCAGGCCCAGGTCGCCCGTCCCGTGGCGCTCGAGGCGGGAGACGGTGGAGGCCGAACAGCCCAGTCTCCGGCCGAGATCGGCCTGGCGCCAGCCGCGGCGGGTCCGGCCGAGCCGGATGAGGGCACCGGCCTGACGCCCTTCGATCAGGGCGACCGCTTCGGCCGTCCTCCACAGCGGATCGGTGCTCATCACACCCCCAGTGGGCGGGACCGGCGCGCCCACGGTACGTGTGGCCGCAGGGCGCGTCGAGGGCGTGTGCAGCATCTGCACACCATGTGCGACCTGCGGCAATGGATCACCGGGAGTGACGTGGGCGGGGTGCACTGAGGGAGTGCCCCGGCCGTGGGGCACAGGGATCGAGCCAAGGGAGGACAGCATGGCAACGGCAGTCGAGGCCAGGTCGACGGTCCGCGACCCCCGCACGTACGTGAAGCCGGAAGTGTGGGAGCGGGAAATCCTGCTGCTGATGCGTGACTACCCCTTCGACGAGGTGTACGCGAACCGCCTGTTCCACGCGGCCGTGTCGTACCTGATCACCGCGATGGACAAGTGGGGCGAGAAGCTGGAGATGTGCTGCGGCCGCACCGTGGACATCGCTGTTCACACCTTCATCCTGGACACCAGGAACTACCGGGAGTTCTGCGCCGAGCACTTCCAGGGCCGATTCCTGGAGCACATCCCAGAGATCGAGTTCAAGTACGACGGCTCGGTGGAACGCACTGCGAAGATCATTCACGACAACGGGTTCGAGGTGGACTGGAAGCTCTGGGAAGCCGACTACGCCAAGTGCGGCCCGTGCGCACCTGGCACCAGTTGTCACTGAGCGAACCGGAAAGGGTCAGGCCCGGGGGCGCTACGAGCGCTCCCCGGGCCGCTTCATGGGCCGGGCGGGCGGACTGCGGCGAACACGCCTCGGCGGCAGGACGGCGCCGGTACGGTGGCGAACTCACGTGGCCCGCCGTTCCCCGCGAGGAGCACCATGCCCCGCCCACCCCTCACCCCCGCCGAGTACTGGGACCTCTACAAGCCCCACCGGGGCGAGGGGACGCAGCCGGCCCCCGAGCCGGGACGGTTCGAGTGGACGCAGTTTCCCGGCCACGGCCCCGGCCCCGAACTTCTCGGCACGCCGCGCACGGTTCTGGAACTCGGCCCTGGGGAAGGCGCCGACGCCGTCCACCTGGCCCGCCGGGGCGCCGAGGTCACGGGCGTCGACTTCTCCGCGTTCCAGACCGAGCGCGCCCGCCGCTGGTGGGCGAACGAACCAGGCGTCACTTTCATCCACGCCGACGTGTGCGACTACCTCGTCACCGAGGCCACCGAGTACGACGCGATCTACTCCATGTGGGGCGCGGTCTGGTTCACCGACCCCGAACAGCTCCTCCCCTTGGTGGCCAAGCGCCTGGCGCCGGCGGGCGTCTTCGTCTTCAGCCACGCCGAGCCCGGCCCCGATGCGTACGGCCCTCAGCGGATGCGCGGGAAGTGGCTCGAAGGCCGGCAACGGGAGCTCACGGTACTGCGCTGGCAGTACCCGCCCCGGACGTGGGCCGATCTGCTCAAGCGCAGCGGCTTCACGGACATTGACGCACGCGTCGTTCCCCCGCCGGGCGACGAGACTCTGGGCACTCTCCTCGTGCGCGCGGGCGTCGCCTGAACCTTCGTTCCCGCCCCTTGGCGCCGGGTCAGCAGCCCGCCATCTTGCCGTAGGCGATCCAGACCTCGCCCTTGTTGTTGAGGCTGACGTTCCCGGACTTGTGCAGCCCGGTGTACTTCCCGCGGTACTTCCGCAGCTCGCCGACGGGCGACTCCAGCGTCATGTAGGGGGAGTCGGGCTTCCAGTCGCCGGAGAACTGCGCGTAGACCCCGTTCGTCCCGTCGGTACCGCTCGCCCAGCAGGCGCGGGAGCCGGAGTAGAGCACGAGGTTGCCGTCGTACTGCATCTCCAGACGGTAGCCGCCGTTCTGGAGGCAGTGGCCGGGGATGAGCCTGTCGGTGAACGACGTGCCGTCGCCGCGGCACCCCTGCGCATGGTGCGCGGCATGCGAGGGTGCGGCCGTGGCCTGCCCCGCCGTCGTGGCCAGGGTGATCGCCAGCAGGTTCGCCGCGACGACCGCGCAGGCACGGAAGGCTGTCCTCATATTGTTCCGCCTGTTCTCGTGAGCGTTTCGTACGTCCGATACTCCGAACGCAGACGGTACTTGCGCGCTCACGCCAGGTGGCCGAGATCTCGCAGTCTCACCCCAGCGTGTGTATGCGCCGAGGTCGGACAGCCACGCCCTACTCCACCGCGTCCAGGTACACCCAGTGGCCGTCCTCCCGTACGAAGCGGCTGAGCTCGTGCTGGGAGCCGGTCTCGCCGTGGGCCTCGTAGTGGGCGCGGAACTCGACCGTTCCGTCGTTGTGGAAGGTGCTGCCACCGGTCGTGGCCAGGACGTCGAGCCCGGTCCAGCGGATGCCGGGGTCGAGGTCGAGGTCGGCCGGGCGCGTGGAGGAGTGCCAGGTGCGCAGCAGGTAATGGGGGTCGAGGACGACGAAGGCGCTGTAGCGCGAGCGCATCAGGCGCTCGGGGGTGGGGGCCGTGGCGCGGCCGGCGTGGAAGGCGCCGCAGCAGTCGCCGTACGTCGCGCCGAGCCCGCAAGGGCACGGCGAGCCGGCGGTGACGACGGGCGGCTTCGGGGAACGGGAGCTTCTTCTGGACACCCCACGATTCTGCCTGCCCGAAGGAGCGCCCCCGGCCACGGGGGCGAACCCTTTCGGCGGCAGGGCCGGATGGCGTCGTCCCCGCTGTTCTTTCGGGTGAATTCCCAGCTCATCGGGGTGTGCGGGCCCGGCGCGCGGCGCCGGTCACCGGGAGCGACCGGTTGCGCGCCCGTCCGGCGCGGCGGACGGTGGTCGGGTCCCGACAGGTGTTCGGGCGTTCGGAAGGGAGTCATCCGTATGCGCGGCACCAAGCTCACCGCCATAGCCACGGCCCTCGTCTGCGGTTCGGTCGCCGGCTCGGTCGCCCTGGGCGCCACCGGACCCGCGCTCGCCGCCGGCCGCGCGGCCCGGCCCGCCGCCGCGGCGACCGGGCCGGCGGACTCCATCGGCAGCCTGGGCGAGACGCTCCACCTCGGCTCCCGGATCACCAAGGAGGCCGATTCCTGGAACCCCGACGTGGAGCACCTGCGGGACCTGAGAACGCGGCTGCGGGAATCGGCCGAGCGGCTGCTCGCCGACATCCGGGCGGTCAAGGCCAAGACCCCGGCCCGCCCCGGCACCGACGGCCTGGCGGTCGACCCGCTCACGGACGTCAAAACACAGCTGGACACCCTGGTCAAGGACGTGAACGACCTGCTGGCGGCCGTCGACGCCAAGGACGTCGGCAAGGTCACGGCGCTCAACGGCAAGGTGACCGCCGACCTCCGGGCCCTCCTCACCTCCGTACCCAAGCTCCTGGCGAACCCGGCGCCCCTCCCGGGACAGTAGCCACCTCCGCTCCTTCCGGCACACCCCTGTTCGAGGGCGCCAGGCTCCGCTACGGTCGGCCCGGTGCGCAGACGTCTGTTCGTCGCAGCGATCCTTACCGCCTCCCTGACGACCGCCTGCGGCGGCGAGGGCTCGGAGGAGCCGGACCCGGATCCCTCCCGCTCCCGGCGCGCCGACCAGGCCGAACCGCTCTTCCACGGCGGCCGCCGGGCCAGCGCCCAGAACCCGGCGTTCTCCCCGGACGGACGCTCGCTCCTCTTCACCGTCTTCGAGGACGGCTACAACGAGGGCGCCGCCGCCCTGCGCGTCCTGCCCCTGGCCGGCGGCGACGGCGGCACGCCCGGGGCCACGCCCCGCACCCTGCTCGACGAGCGGGACAAGGCGGCCGTGAACCTGCCGGGTTCGAGCTGGAACCCGTCCGGCGAGGTGGCCTTCGCCTCCGACCGGGCCGGCGGCGGCCGGGACGAGGTCTGGGTGCTCAGACCCGGCGGACGGCCCACCCGGGTGACCGAGCACGAGGGACCCTCCGGCTATCTGGAGCCCAGCTTCTCCCCGGACGGCGAGTGGATCGTCTTCCAGGAGAGCGTCGAGCGCGAGGGCTCCGGCGACGGCGCCGAGCTCGGCTCCCTGTGGAAGGTCCGGCGCGACGGCAGCCGCGCCACCAAGCTCGTGGACGGCCCCGCCACCCGGACCGACAACCGCCAGCCCAACTGGTCCCCCAAGGGCGACCGGCTGGTCTTCCAGCGGCGCGAGGAGGACGGCGACGACTGGGCGCTGTACGTCATGAACGCGGACGGCTCGGGGTCGCGCCGCCTCACCCGGGACGCGGGGGAGCACACCGACCCCAGCTGGTCGCCGGACGGGCGGTCGGTGGTGTTCTCCTCCACGGCGGGCGGCCTGGAGCTGCCGCAGATCTTCGTCATCCCCGCCGACGGTTCCGGGGCGCCGCTCCGCGTGACCAGGAACCCCGACACCTACGACGGCGCCCCCAGCTGGTCCCCGGACGGCCGCTGGATAGCCTTCGAGTCCCACGAGGGCGGCGAGGACCGCCCGAGCTCCCTGTGGCGGATCCCGGCTCCCCGGACCTGACGGCACGCCCGCCCGCGAACTCGAACCAACTAGGAATCGCGGGTGGAGCGAGAGGCTCCGCAGTACCGTGCTCTTGCGGAACTCACGTCACAGGAGGGCGCGATGGGCTCTGGAGCGACTTCAGCCGGCGGACGTACGGTGCGCGACGTGGTCCACGAGGTCGTGGCCGAGGTCGCGCCGGAGGAGCTGCCCCTGGTGACGGCGCTGGCCCGGTTCGACGACGCCACGGTCGTCCGGCGGCTGGGCCGCACGGGCGGGCGGCGCGAGCCGCTGGGGTTCGGGCTGGGCGAGGTCGTGGCGATGGCCGCGCCCGTGGTGTGGCTGGTCCTGGACGAGGCGGGGCGCCGGATGGCGGACGCCGTCGTGGACGCCGCGGCCACCAGGTCGAGGTCCGTGCTGCGCAAGGTCCTCCGCCGGCCGTCCGCGCCCGTCGTCCTCCCCGCCCTGAGTCCGGAGCAGCTGGCCGAGGTCCGTCGGCGCGTGGTGGAGACGGCCCTGGCGCGGGGCCTGACGGCGCGCCGGGCGGAGACGATCGCCGACGCGGTGGTGGCCCGGCTGGCGCTGGCGGATGCGGAGGCGGGGGACGGGACACCGGAGTCCCCCGCACCGGAGCGGGGCTAGCGCCGCATGGCGACCACGACGCCTCCCCGGATACGGGTCGACGAACGGGTGATGGGCGCGGGCACGACGGTGCGCTTCGTGCTCCTGATGGTCCTGTTGCTGGTGAGCTGCTGGAATGTGATGGGAGGCATCACCCGCCGGGCCGCCCTGCGGACCGGGTTCGACCACTACGGCTGTCTGTTCGCCGCCGGGGGCGATCCGTTCGCGGGCAGCGTCACGCGCGACACGGTCGCCATGGCCCTCCAGCGCCCGGCCTATCAAGCCTGCCTCGACCGCTACGAGCCGCCGCTGGCCTGGTGGGTGACCCTTTCCTGGCCGGTGCTGCTCGTGGTCGTGGCCTGGGCGCTGTTCCGGGCCGTCCCCGCCTGGAGGACGCGGCGCGGCAGGGCCGTCCCGCTGGCGGCCGTCGACCCCGACGGCGGAATCCTGCGGCTGGTGGAGGAGCTGGCGACGGTGGCCGGGCTGAGCCGGGTGCCGCGCGTCGTCATCGATCCGGCGGCGGCCTCGACGGGCGCGGTCGTGCTGGGCAGCGACCGCCGCCCCACGGTGTGCCTCCACGGGGGCCTGCTCGCCCGCAGGCACACCGATCCGGAGGGCTTCCGGGCGGTGCTCCTCCACGAACTCGCCCACATCCGCAACCGGGACGTGACGCTCACCTACGTCACCTTCGCCGTGTGGTGGGCGTTCGTCGCCGTGGTGCTCGTGCCCGCGGTGGCGGTCCTCGTCCGGAGCGCCGTCTCCATCGCGCCGCAGTTCCAGGACACCCAGGTCCCGTCCCTGGTGCGGAGCTTCGGGTTGCTGGGCTTCCTGGTCGTCCTGGTCCACCTCGCCCGCGCGGACGTGTTGCGCAGCCGGGAGATCTACGCCGACCTCGCGGCGGTGCGCTGGGGCGCGGATCGCGGTGGCTGGGCGGTCACGACACCGGACCCGCCGCCGGCCGGATGGCGGCGGGCCGCCGGGGCCCTCGCGGAGCTGTGGCGCACCCACCCGAGGTGGGACCTTCGCCGGCGGTCCCTCGACGACCCCGTCGTGCTGTTCGGCGTGCGGGCCCTGCCGCTCTTCCTGACCGGAGCCGCCGCCACCGTGATCACCTCCCAGGCGCGTCACGAGGTGCTCGCCGCGAACGCCGGGTGGGCGGACCACGCGTGGGTACTGGCCTCGGCCGTGCTGGTCGTCGGAGTGCTCGGCGTCGCGCTCTGGCGGGGGGTGGCCCACGCCGTGCTCACCTCGCGCCGGGTGCCGTCCGGGGTGCGCGCGGGGCTGTGGCTGGGGGCGGGGATGGCGGTGGGCGAACTGGTCGTGGACGACGTGACGTCGTTCACCTGGTTGCCCGCACGGCCCTGGGTCCTCGCGCTGGTGGTGCTCGCGGGAGGGACGTTCGCGTGGTGGGCCACCCAGTGCGCGCACCTGTGGATCCGGGCGTGGCCGGGCCGGACGATCCGCCCGCCGATGCTGCTGGGGCTGGCGGCCATGTGCCTGGTGCTGTCGGCGTGGTTCGAGTGGTGGCAGCGGACCGGCACGTTGTACGCGGCCGGCGGGCCCTTCGACACGGGGGGCTTTCTGCAGTCGTCGGGTCTGGCGTCCGTCGCCGAGCCGTACCGGTCGCTGCCCGCCAAGGCGCTGCTGGAGCTGTCCACGGTGGCCGGCCGGCCCCTCGTGCTCCCGGCGGTCGCGACGTTGTGGGTCGTGCCGTTGCTCGCCTGGGCGATCGGCCCGGCCACCGCCCCGCCCGGCTGGATGCGGGACGCCACCGGCGGCGGCGCCGTGGAGCCGGACGGGGAGGTGGTGCCGCCGCTGCGGCGCGTGCTCCTGGCCGTGCTGCTCGGCGGGGTGTCGGCCTGTGCCGCCCTCGCGGGCGCGATGGCCTTCCTCCACGCCCGGCGGGCCTCCGAGGGCCTGACGGTTCTCGACGTGCTGACCTACTGCGGATGGATCCTGGTGGCCCTGGGGACGGCGGCGGCGGTGGCCGCCGTCGTCGCGAGCGCGTCGGCCGGGCGCTACCGGCTGCTCGTCGCGCTCGTCGCGGGCGAGGCGGCGGTGGCGGCGGGCTGCGCCGCGACGTTCACGCTCGCCTCCTTCGACGGATGCGTCCCGCCGCTCGGCACGCTCGCCCGGACCTGTGGCTGGCGCCCCGAGGTGCCCTGGCCGCTCTACCGGCTCCTGCTGGGTCCCGCTCTGCTGCTGGGCGTGGTCGTCGCCGTCGGCGCGGCCGCGGCCGTGTCGGCGGTCGGGGCCGTGCGACGGCGGCCCGCGTCGCGCGGCGCCGCCGCCCCAGGACGGGCCGTGCGGCCCGTCCGCCGCGCGGTCGCGGTGGGCCTGCTGTGCGCCGTGGCGGTGGGCGCCACCGTGGCGGCGGGGGTGTTCCGGGCGGGGGACGGCAAGGGCCTCGACGACAGGGCGCGCGGACGTGAGCCGGCGATCACTGTGGGCCGTGCGGAGGCGGGGGGCGGCCCCGAGGGGCCGCCCGTATCCGCCCGGACCCGGGAGATCCAGGTGCTCGCCTGGCACATGTACGGCGGGGAAGAGCTGGTGAAGCGCTTCATGACCGGCGCGAAGGGCTTCTCGGACCTTCTCGCGGCCGGGCGGGGCGAGGTGTCCGAATCCCGTGTCCGCCCCTTCTGCGAGGACTTCGCGCGGATCGCGCGGGACGCCGGCGCGTTCTTCCGGGTGCCGGAGCCGCGGGCCGCGGAGCTGTGGAAGCAGTTCGTCGCCCAGGTGGAGAAGACGGGCCGGACGTGCGGTCAGGCCGTGGAGCAGTCGAACGGCCGGCTCCTGGAGCGGTCGATGAGCGAGCTCGTCGGGGCGGCCCGCCTGGGCGGCGCGGTGATCGCGCGGACGAAGGCGGTGGCGGAGGAGGGCGACATCCGGTAGACGCCCCGGGCCACCGCCTTCGTCCCCGGCGTCAGCCCATGCTGACGGTGAGCAGTGCGTACTGGGCGACTGTCAGCGGAACGCTCACCGTTCCGCCGTCCACCGTGAAGGGCACCGCTCGCGGAGCGGGCGATGCCGCGTCAGGCGAGCTGACGGTCGCCCCCAGCACCTTCTTCCCGGCCGGCACCGCCAGCGCGACCGTACACGCGGCGGGCGTCGTCCTGAACGCCGTCGGCACGTCCCCGAACCCCGTGAAGTTGACCAGCTGGACCACCACGTCACCGCCCAGCCGCCCCATCTCCAGATGGATCCGGTCGTCGCCGCTCAGCGTCACCGAAGGCGGCGCGGCGGACCGTACCGGGGCGAGGAGGAGCTCGCCCGCCGCCTTGTCGGCCGTGTCCAGGTACGCGTGCCCCGGCAGGGACTTGACGTACCGGCACGTCCCCGCGCCGAACCGGTTCTGCTTGCCGTCCGGCAGGGCGTCGCCCTTGCGGAAGCCGAGGACGTCGGCGAGCGCGTACTCGCTCCGGGCCGTGCCCAGCTCGTCCAGTGCCGTCGGCGCCGGGCCGGTGATCACGACGGTGCCGCCGCCCGCGACGAACCCCCGCAGCACCGCCGCCTCCGCGTCCGAGACCGCCTGGAGGTTGGGCAGCAGCAGGACCTTCAGCCCGGCCAGATCGGCGGCGGTCAGCCCCGGGCTGGTGACGGTGACGAATGGGACGTGCGCGTACACCAGCGCCTTGACCGTGCCGCGGAACTCCCCGAGCCACGCCTGCCGGGCGCAGCTCTCCTCCGCGCTGCCCGAGCTCCACCACTCCTTGACGCCGGCCGGCTTCTTGACGTTGGCGTACATGCCCGTGCCGGGTGAGGGGCTGACGAAGTCGCGTGAGGCGGAGGAGTGGTAGACGCCGACCTCGGCGGCGGTCGTGGTGGTGTAGAGCTTCTCCTGGTTGGCCGCCACGAAGGCGTACATGCGGGTGCGCATGGCCTTGTCGGTGGTCTCGTTCTTGAACGGGCTCTTGACCTCGTACGGGTTGCAGCCCGCGGCCAGCAGCTCGGCCATCACCAGGGACGCGTCGTCGGCCTTCCAGCCGTAGGAGAACGCCCAGGCCGGCTTGGTGCCGCTGGCGGCCCGCGCGTACTTGTACATGGAGATCAGGCAGGTCCAGTCGGTGGCGGTGGCGTGGCGCATACCGTCGTAGTTGCCGAGGACGTCCACCTCCCACATCTGGCTCACGCCCTCCGCCGTGCGCAGGTACGCGCCGTCGAGGCCGACCAGCGTGGCGTACTGGTAGTCCATGCTGACGGTCTCGACGAAGGTGACGAGGTCGGGGTTGACGGCCCGGCCGGCGGCCGCGATGTCCAGCTGCCACTGGTGGAGGTTGCGGTGGCGCCATTCGACGTAGCGGCGGAAGGTCAGGCTGGTGAAGTCGGCCTTGGGGGGCAGCGCGAGGCCGGTGTCGGCCTTGAAGGCGGCCGCGGCCCAGGAGGAGCCGTCACACCAGCTCAGCGCGCCGTCGAAGTAGATGGGGACGTCCGGCCAGATGGCGTCGAGGCCGGTGCCGGCGAGGGCCTTGACCCGGCCCAGGTAGTAGTCGCGCCAGGGGGAGTCGGGGCTGAGCCAGCAGCTCTCGTCGCCCGGGTCCACCCAGACGACCAGGCTGCCGTAGAAGACGTTGGGCCTGCCGTCGAGGGAGCGCTGGACCCACTCCTTGCCCCGGTCGTTCTTGTAGAAGGAGCGGCCCTTCTCGCCGCCGACACTGATGAGTTCCATCGACGGGTAGTACATGACCACGCGGAGGCCCGCCGCGTGGGCGAGGCCGACGAAGTCCCTCACCTTGCCGACGTGCTGGGTGAACTCCTGGTCCGTCAGCCAGTTGGACAGGACGGTGTCGAGCTCGATCACGCTGACGTTCTGCGCCTTGAGGGCGTCGATCACCGGCTTCATGTCCCGGACCGGGTCGGCGTCCTCGTCGAACGTCCCGTCGGCCAGCCGGGCGAACCGGCTCCACTCGGGGAAGGCCCCCGCCCGTACGGCGGGCGCGGCCCACGCCGCCCGGTCCAGGGGCAGCGGGGCGGGTGCGGCGGGGGAGGCGGCCGAGGCGGGGCCGGCGAGCGCCAGGTGCTGCCCCGCCACGGCGGCGCCCCCCACCCCCAGCCCCGCCCGTAACAGCCCTCTTCGGCTCATTCTCCGGGGCACGTCCATGACTTCGACCTCCTGAGGTGACGTCCGGCGCCGCTGTCGCGGCAGTCGCGCGAAGCAGCGATTCTGCTGGGAATCCGGCGGGAGGGAAGAGTTCCGGCAATGCCGCGCCCATACGCCCCGGGTTGCCGGAAATCGGTAAATACGTAGCATTTTGTCGTGGTGCGGATACGGATACCGGACGGCCCGCCGCGGCTCGCGGCGGGCCCACTGGACCTCGCGGCGGGCCCCCTCGACTGGTCCCTGGTGAGCGGATGGATCCCGTTCGCCGTCCTGGCCGCCGGCCTCTGCGCCCTCGCCGCCCTGTTCTCCTCCCGGCGGCGCGTGTGGTGGGCCCGCCGGTCCCCGGCGGCCGTGGTGCTCGCCGCCCTGCTCACCCTGCTCCTCCAGGTGGCCGTCGACGACTGGCTCCAGCCCTTCCCCGACCCCCTGCCCACGGAGGTCGTCCTCTGGGCGGGCGTCGCCGCCCTCGGCCTGTGCCTCACCGCCTTCCGGCTGCCGCTGCTGCGGCCGCGCCACTGGCTCCCGGCCGTGCTCGCGGGCCTGCTCGTCGTCCTCATGGGCGCCTCGCAGATCAACCGCCACTTCGACCAGTACCCGACGGCGCGCAGCGCCCTCAACGCCTGGCTGCAGAAGACCACCCGCCTCTCCGAGGCCACCGGCACCGCCGGGCCCACCCTGGCCGTGCCGCCGGGCAAGGCGCTCTCCGAGGTGTGGCGGCCCCCGGCGGGCATGGCCGACACGGGCACGATCTCCCGGACCGACATCCCCGGCACCGTCTCGGGCTTCAAGGCCCGCAGCGCGTACGTCTATCTGCCGCCCGCCTACAAGGCCACCCCGCGCCCGCTGCTGCCCGTGCTCGTCCTGATGGCCGGTCAGCCGGGCTCGCCCGACGAGTGGATCAACTCCGGCCGGCTCGTCGAGATGATGAACGCCTTCGCCCGCGACCACCGGGGCCTGGCCCCCGTCGTCGCCGTCGTGGACCCGCTCGGCTCGCAGTTCGCCAACACCCTCTGCCTGGACTCCCGGCTCGGGAACGTCCAGACCTACCTCGCCACGGACGTCCCCGACTGGATCCGCTCCCACCTCCAGGTCGCCGGCGCCCGCACCTCCTGGGCCGTCTCCGGCCTCTCCTTCGGCGGCACCTGCTCCCTCCAGCTCGGCGTGAACGCCCCCCAGGTCTACGGCGTCGTCAACGACATCTCCGGGCAGGACGCCCCCACCCTCGGCAGCCGGCAGAAGACGATCGACAAGGCCTTCGGCGGGGACGCGGCCGCCTACGAGAAGGTGAACCCGCTGGACGTCATGGCCCGGCAGCGCTTCCCCGACACCAAGGCGGCCTTCGTCGCCGGCAGCGACGACGGCACCTACCGGCCGCAGCAGCGGAAGGTCTACGAGGCGGCGGTGAAGGCCGGGATGCGGGCCGAGTTCGTGCTGCTGCCCGGCGGGCACAGCTGGGCCGTCTGGCGTCCCGGCCTGGAGCGGCAACTGCCCTGGCTGTCCCGCGAGACGGGACTGATCCGGTGAGCGCGCCCGGCGGGGCACCCGGGGGCGGCGACGTGCCCGGCGCGGGCGGCGGTGGCGGCCCGGCCGCCCCGCCGCCCGTACCCGCGCCCGGTGACATGCCCGGCGTCGGCGACAGCGCCCACCCCTGGCGGGCCACCCTCGACCGGCTCCTCGTGCCCGTCCGCCACGCCCCCTTCACCCTGGGCTTCCTCGCGGTGCTGTGGATCGTCGGCGCCGTCACCGGCTCCCTGGGCTCCGGCCCCCGGCCGCACCGCATGGAACGGATCGCCGTCGGCGTGCCCGCGCTCGCCGAGGGCCGCTGGTGGACGCCCGCCAGCTCCCTGCTGTGGTGCCCCGGGCTCGGCGCCTACATCGGCTCGACCGTCATCGTGCTGCTCCTCGTCACCCCCGCCGAGCGGCGCCTGGGCGTCGCCAGAGCCGCCGCCGCGCTCCTCGGCGGCCAGATCCTGGGCACCCTGCTGGGCGTCGGAGCCGTGAAACTCGGCTCCCTCGCGGGCGAGCAGTGGCTGGACAGCCTCACCCAGGACCTGTCCGTCACCCCCACCGTGGGCGCCCTCGCCGCCGGAGCCGTCCTCAGCTACCGGCTCACCGCCCTGTGGCGGCGCCGGGTACGGCTCGGCATCGTCGCCTTCTCCCTGGTCATGGCCCTGTACGTGGGCCACCTCCAGGGCGTGCTGCGGCTCGGCGGCGCGGTGGCCGGGCTCGCCGCGGGCGCCCTGCTCCTCCGCCGCCGCGGCCCCCTGCGCCCGCTGCACTCCTCCCACACCGAGGCCCGGGTGCTCGTCGCCCTCGTCGTGGCCGCCGCCGCGATCGGGCCGATCACCGCCATCCTCTACAAGGACGCCTACGGTCCCTTCAGCACCTTCAACGAGCTCTACGTCTCCACCCGGCCCAGCGCCCAGGACGTCGCCGACGCCTGCGCCCAGTCGGCCCGCGACTGCCACGCCGCCCACGCCGTCCGCGGCTTCTACGACTCGCCCGCCATCGCCATGGCCGTCGTCGTCCCCGTCGTCCTCCTCGTCCTCGCCGAGGGACTGCGCCGGGGGCTGCGGCTCGCCTGGAGCCTGGCCGTCCTGCTCCACCTCGGCTGGATCGCCCTGTTCGCCTACTGGCTCCACGACTTCCTCGGCAACCCCTCGGCCTACGGCGCGGAGCCCACCGAGCACGTCGACTACATCCAGTACTTCGCCGAGCAGATGCTGCTGCCCGTCCTGGTGCTGCTGCTTCTGCTGGTCACCCGGAAACGCTTCGACCTGCGCCTGCCGCGCTCCGCCCTGGGGGGCCTGGCCGCCGTGGCCGGGGGCGCCCTGCTGCTGGCCTCCGCCGCGTACGTGGGCATCGGCTGGGCGGTGCGCGACCAGTACGATCCGGCGGCCGGCTTCGGCCCGCTGCTGAGCGGCCTGGTGTCGGAGTACCTGCCGCCCGCGTTCCTCGGCTACTTCACGGACTGGCCGGTGCCGGTCGGCGGCGCGGCGGAGACCCTCTTCCGCTACTGCGGGCTCCTCTTCTGGCTGGTGACCCTGATCGCGCTGCTGATCACCTTCCGCAGGCCCCGGCTCCACACCGACGCCGACGCGGCCGTGCGCGCCCGCGAACTGCTCGTCGCGCACGGCGGCTCGACGCTGTCGTACCTGACGACCTGGGACGGCAACTACTACTGGTTCGCCGCCAACGGCCGCACCGCCGTCGCCTACCGGGTCATCGCCACGGTGGCGCTGACCACGGGCGATCCGTTCGGGGTGCCGGAGGAGCGGGCGGACGCGGTGGGCGGCTTCGCCCGCTTCTGCGACGAGCGCGGCTGGACGCCCTGCTTCTACAGCGTCGGCGCCGCCACCCGCGAGGCCGCCGAGCGGCTGGGCTGGCGCTCGGTGCAGGTCGCCGAGGACACCGTGGTGCCGCTGCCCGACCTGGCGTTCACCGGGAAGAAGTGGCAGGACGTGCGCACGGCGCTGAACAAGGCGAAGAAGGAGGGCGTCACCGCCGAGTGGTGGTCCTTCCCCGACGCGCCCGTCGCCGTCACCGACCAGATCCGGTCGATCTCCGAGGAGTGGGTCGCCGACAAGGGCCTGCCGGAGATGAACTTCACCCTGGGCGGCCTCGACGAGCTGGACGACCCGGCCGTGCGCTGCCTCCTCGCCGTCGACGCCGAGCACACCGTGCACGGCATCACCAGCTGGATGCCGGTCTACGAGGAGGGCCGGCCCGCGGGCTGGACGCTGGACTTCATGCGGCGCAGGGCGGACGGCTTCCGCGGCTCGATGGAGTTCCTGATCGCCTCGGCCGCGCTCGGCTTCAAGGAGGAGGGCGCCCGTTTCCTCAGCCTCTCCGGCGCCCCGCTGGCCCGCAAGGCGACCGAGGAGCCACCGGTCGCCCTCCAGCGGGTCCTCGACTACGGAGGGAAGATGCTGGAGCCCGTCTACGGTTTCCGGTCACTGCTCGCGTTCAAGGCGAAGTTCCAGCCGCGCTACCGGCCCATGTACATGGCGTATCCGGACCCGGCGGCCCTGCCCGCCATCACCCGGGCGGTCAGCAAGGCGTATCTGCCGCACTTGACGGCCGTCCAGGGGGTGCGGCTGGTGCGGCAGTTCTCGGCGTAGCTCTAGGCTCCTCCAGTGGCGCACGGGTGCCACGCACAGCCAGGGGTGACGGGTGACGGGCGAGAGGGGCCACGTGGCACACGAGAGCGGGATCGCGACGGCCAAGGAAGCGGCGGACGACGGCCTGGTGCTGGCCTTCGGCCGGCTCCAGGGGGCCGCGAACCGGCTGGAGTACATCCTGGGCCGGGCGATCGAGGAGGAGTGCGGGATCAGTCACCTGATGTTCGAGGTGCTGCTGATCCTGGGCCGGGCCGGGGAGGCGGGGCTGCCCATGCGGGCGATCGCCCAGGAGCGGGTGCTGAGCACGGGCGGGGTGACCCGGCTGGTGGACCGGATGGAGGCGGCGGGCCTGGTGGTCCGGGACGCCGACCCCGGCGACCGGCGGGGCCGGCTGGTCCGGCTGACCCCGGCGGGGGAGGAGACGGCGGTCCGGGCCGCCCGGATCCACCGCGAGAACATCCGCCGCTTCTTCCTGGAGCCGCTGCCGGAGGCGCACCGGGAGCGGTTCGCTGAGGACCTGAAGGTCCTCAGCCACGCGGCGAGGGACGCGCTGCCGCGCCTGCGCTGAGGGGGTACGCGCGGGCGTCCGGAATATCTGACTGAGCAGATACTGTTGGGGCAGGTGAATAGCTCGCGTCACACCCTCCTGGAGGCATCCCCATGAAGCTCGTCTACGTCTTCGACGCCTACTGCGGCTGGTCCCACGGCTTCTCGGCCACGCTCACCGAGACCGCCCGGCGCCACCCGGAGCTGCCCGTGGAGGTCGTCTCCGGCGGACTGTTCACCGGCGCCCGCCGCGTGCCGATCCGCGAGTTCGGCTACGTCCAGGGCGCCAACGCGAAGATCGCGGAGCTGACGGGGGCGGAGTTCGGCGCGGCCTACGACCGGCTGATCGCGGACGGCTCCTTCGTCATGGACTCCGAGGCCGCCGCGCGCGGCATGGCCGCCCTGCGCCAGGCCGCCCCGGACCGGGCCGCCGGGCTGGCCGCCGCCCTCCAGGACGCGTTCTACGCGGACGGGCTCAGCCTCTCCGAGGAGAGCACCTACCGCACCGTCGCCGAGGCCGCCGGCCTCGACGCGGACGCCGTGGCCGCCGCCTTCTCGGCACCCGGCGCCGCCAAGGCCGCCCGCGCGGACTTCCGCCGCGCGGCGGAGTACGGCGTCCAGGGCTTCCCGACGCTGCTCGCCGTCGACGGCGAGCGCGTCACGGTCCTGGCCGTGGGACACGCCACGGCCGACCAGGTCGCCGCGCGGCTGGTGGCGGCGCGGGCCGCGTGACCGGGGGCTCCGCCCCCGGACCCCCGGTCCCCGGTTGCGACGGCCCGCACTCGCCCTACGCTGGGGTGACACCATGGCTCGCGCACCCACCCCGCCCGCCGGCGCGGCCCGCCGCGCCGCCTGGGCCACCCTCGCCGGCTGCGCCGGCTTCTACGGCTTCGCGCACGCCCTCGGCGACCGCACCGTCGGCCTCTACGCCATCTTCGGCGTCCTCCCGCTGGTGCTGTTCTCGCAGATCCCCGGCCCCGCCCGGCACCGCACCCGCGTCCTCCTCGCGATGGTGCCGGTCGGCTGGGTCATGGTCACGTCCGGCACGCTGCTGGCCGTGCGCGGCTGGGCCGCCGCGGCCGGCATGTTCGTCGTGGGCTTCCTCGTCGCCTTCGCGGCGACGACCGGGCCCGGCCCGGCCGGGCTGAGCGTGGCCTGCCAGCTCTTCTACATCCTCCCCTGCTTCCCGCCCTACGCCCCCGCGACCCTCGGCTCCCGCCTGGCCGGCCTGACCGCCGGCATCCTGCTCACCGCCCTGGTCGACCGGCTGCTGAACCTCCTCGGCCTGCGGGAGCCCCCACCCACCCCGTACCGGGAGCGGCTCGGCCGCGCGACGGCCGCCGTGGCCGACAGCTGCGCCGCCGCCGCGCGCGGCGGCGAGGACGTCCGGCCCGCCGCCGACCGGGCGCTCCAGGAGGCGCGCCCCTCCCGGATCCCGCCCGCCGAGCGACCCACCTCGCCCTCCGCCCGCGACCGCGCCCTCAACCACACCCGCGCGTGCGTCCGGCACGTCCACGACCAGCTCGACCGCTTCTGTCGCGCCCCCGGCGGACCCGCCGGAGCCGACGAGCCCGCCACCGCCCTGCTGGAGCGCACCGCCACCGCCCTGCGCCCCGTCGCCACCGGCCTGACCAGCGGCGCTCCGCCACCCGACGGCGACGACGGCGACGACGGCGACGACGGCGACGACGGCGACGACGGCGACGACGGCGACGCACTGCGCCGCGCCGTCGCCGCCTTCGACGCCGTCCGCGCGGACGAGCTCCCCGGCGCCCCGCCCGAGCGGCTCCGCCGCGACGCCGTCGTCCGCTCCGCCGCCGAGGGCGCGCGGCTGGCCGGCCAGGCGGCGCGGATCGCGCTGGGCGCCCGCTCCACGACGGCCGGGGCGGGGCGCGACGGACCGTTCTGGTACGCCGCCGTGCCCGCCCCCGAGCTGTGGTGGCACCGGATGCGGGTGCACCTGACCCTCCGCTCGGTCCACCTCCAGAACGCCCTCCGGGTCGCCACGGCCATGGCCGGCGCCCGGCTCCTGGTCGGCGTCCTCGGCCTCTCGCACGGCTTCTGGGTCCTCCTGGCCACCCTCAGCCTCATGCGCACCTCGGCCGCCGACACCCGTACCGCCCTGCGCCCCGCCGTCACCGGGACGACCGCCGGGGCCCTGCTCGCCGCCCTCGCGCTCCGCGTCGTCGGCGACGTACCGCTCTTCTACGCGGCCGCGCTGCCCGTCGTCCTGCTCGTCGGGTTCACCGCGGCCCCGCTGCTCGGGCCCGCGTGGGGACAGGCGACGTTCACCGTCGTCATCGTGCTGATGTTCGCCCAGCTCTCCACCCCGCAGTGGCAGCTGTCCGCCGTGCGCCTCGTCGACGTCCTCGTCGGCGGCGCGATCGGCGCCCTGGCGAGCCTGCTCGCCTGGCCGCGCGGCGCCGGGGGCGAACTGCGCTGTGCCGTCGCCGACTTCCTCGCCGCGGGCGCCGCCGGGTGCCGGGGCGTCACGGACCTCCTCTGCGGCCGCCCCGCGCCCGCCGACCCCCTGCGCCCGGTCCGGGTGGCCATGCTCCTGGCCGAGGCCTCGTACTGCCAGTACCAGGGCGAACGCCTCCTCCGGCGCACCACCGACCCGCCGTGGGAGCTCGCCATGCTGACCGGCTACCACATGCTGCGCGGCGCGGAACTGATGCTCCTGCGGTACGGCGCCGCCCTCGGGACCACGCCCCTCTCACCCGGAGCCGCCGCCGAACTGACCTTCCTCGCCGACCGCGTGGCCGACGACGCCCTCCGCGCGGCCGAGGCGCTGCGCGACCCCGACCCGCCGCACCCGGCCCCCGGCATCCCCGACCCGGAGACTCACCCCGCCGCCACGTCGGGTCTCCTGCGCGGCGCCGCCCTCCACGCCGGTCACGTGGACGCCGCGCGCGTCCTGCTGACGGTGGACGCGGAGGCATGGCTGACGGGCGTGGCGGAGGACGTCGCACGGATCGCGACCCCTGTCGTCACCCGTTCGGGTTAGTCCGCGCCGTGCTCCGCATGCCCCCTCACGGGCTGTGCGCATGCTGAAGACAGGGGCTTTCCCGAGCATGGCCCCGCGACCCGGCGCGCAGGGAGGAGAACGCCATGTCGTTCATCGACACGCTCAAGGGCCTCGTCGGCAAGGGGAGGGACGCGGCGGCCGAGAACCCCGAAAAGGTCCATGAAGCGGTCGACAAGGCCGGGGACTTCATCGACGAGAAGACGGACCACAAGTATTCCGACAAGATCGCCAAGGGCAAGGAGGCGGCGAAGAACGCCATCCCCCAGGAAAGCGGGTCCGAGACTCCTCCTCCGCCCGCTCCGGAAGCATCCGCGGAACCCCAGGGGTGACCGGCTCGCGGAGGTCCTCCCAGGGGGGTGAGAGGGCGGAGCCCTCCCGGAGAGTGACCGTGGTGGTGGCCGACGAGCACCCCGCCTATCGCGAGGGCGTCGTCCGGGGCCTGCGCGCCGACGGCCGCATCGACGTGCGGGCCGAGGCCGAGGACGGCGTCGCCGCGCTCACCGCCATCCGCGAGCTCGTCCCGCACGTGGCCCTGATCGACTACCGGCTGCCCAAGATGGACGGCGTCGCCGTGATCCACGCCGTCGTCGGGGAGGGCCTGCCGACCCGGCTCGTCCTGCTGTCGGCGGCGACCGACGCGACCGTCGTCTACCGGGCGCTCCGGGAGGGAGCCGCCGGGCACCTCGCCAAGGACGCCAAACGGCCCGAGTTCGTCGAGGCGGTGCTGGCGGCCGCCGACGGCAGGCCGGTGCCCTCGGAGGCCGGTCCCCGGCCGTCCGCCGGCGGGGACGCGGCGGCCCTCTCCGAGCATGAGCGGCAGGTCCTGCGCGGCTTCGCCGAGGGCAAGGGCATCCCGCAGCTCGCGGCCGAGCTGCGGCTGGCGGCGAGCACGGTCAAGACCGTCACCCACCGGCTGTACGAGAAGCTCGGCGTGCCCGACCGGGCGGCCGCCGTCGCCGAGGCCGTGCGCCGGGGCCTGCTCGACTAGGCCGTGTCCGGCGGCTCTTCGTCACGCGCTACCACGGCGGCCCGTAGGGGCGCGGGGAACTGCGCGATCAGCCGGCGACGGCCCGCAGCCGACACGCCACCCCGGGGTCCGGGCGATCCGCGGGCACGTCGTGGCTTGTCGCGCCCACGCGGCGGAGCCGCACGGTGTCACGGCCCCGCGCCCCTACGGGGCACCGCATGCGCGCCGAGGACTCAGCGTTTCGCGGGCTCGGACGACGCTCCGGTTGCGGGTGCCCCGGGGATCCGGTCGACTGGGCTGACCGGTGCCTTCCGGCCACCGGACGCTCGGGTTCCCGAGATCGGTGAGGTGTTGTCGTCCGATGGCGCGAGCTTCCGGGGACCCCGACCCCGCGTCCGGTTCCGGTCCCGCCCCCGGCCGCTGGGCGATGCTGGCCGTGCTGTGCGCCAGCCTGCTGCTGGTCGCCATGGACGCCACCATCCTCAACGTCGCCCTGCCTTCCCTGATCGACGACCTCCGGCCCGGCCCGCTGGAGCAGTTGTGGATCATCGACATCTACGGGCTGATCCTGGGCGGCCTCCTCGTCACCACCGGGGCGATCGGCGACCGGTGGGGCCGCAAACGGCTCTTCCTCCTCGGCTTCGTGCTCTTCGGCGTCGCCTCCGTCCTCGCCGCGACCGCGCACAGCTCGTTCCAGCTGATCGGCGGCCGGGTGCTGCTCGGGCTGGGCGGCGCCATGGTGATGCCCTCGACGCTCTCCCTCATCCGGAACATCTTCACCGACGCCCGGGAACGGGCCCTGGCCATCGGTGTGTGGGCCGCCGTGGCCGGGGCGGGCGCCTGTGTGGGGCCGCTGGTGGGCGGGTTCCTCGTCGAGCACTTCGAGTGGCAGGCGGCGTTCTGGGTGAACGTCCCTGTCGTCGTCGTGACGGTCGCCGTGGGCGTGCGGCTGCTGCCGGAGTACCGCGCTCCGCACCCAGCGGGGCTCGACTGGCCCGGCGCGGGCCTGTCGATCGTCGGCATCGTGGCCCTCGCCTGGGGCATCAAGCACGTCGCCAAAGGCAGCCCCAACCCCTCGGACGTGGGCGCCCTCGTCCTCGGCGTGGCCCTGCTCGCCCTGTTCGCCTGGCACCAACTACGGCTCGAAGACCCGCTGCTGGACGTCCGGCTGTTCCGCGAGGGCCCGTTCCTCGCGGCAGCGCTGGCCACCCTCCTGGCCATGCTCGCCATCGGGGCCGCGCTGTTCCTCATCTCGCTGTGGCTCCAGTACGTCCACGGCTACTCGCCCTCGGAGGCCGGGCTGCGCACCCTGCCCTCGGCCCTCGCCATGCTGGCCGGCTCGCTGAGCTCGCCCTGGCTGATGCACCACGCCGGGGTCCGTGCCGTGCTGGCCACCGGACTGGGCGCCCTGGCCGCCGGGTTCCTGCTCCTCGCGCTGGCCCCGGAGCCGACCACCTACCCGGTCGTCGCCGTCGTCCTGGCCGGGCTCGGCCTCGGCGACGGGCTGGCCATCACCGCCTCGGCGTCCGTCCTCGTCTCCGCCGTCCCGGCGGAACGGGCCGGGCAGGCCGGCGCGGTCTCCGAGACCGCCTACGAGCTCGGCGTCGGCCTGGGCGTGGCCCTGCTCGGCAGCATCCACGGCGCCGTCTTCTCCGACCGGATGACGGACCGGACGGCGGACCTGCCGCTGCGCGGGCACGACCTCGACACCGCGCGCGGCTCCGTCGGCGGCGCGGCGCACGTGGCGCGGCAGGTGGGCGGGGAGACGGGACGGCGGGTGCTGACGGCCGCGCGGAGCGCCTTCGACCACGCGCTCACCACCACCGCCTACGTCTCGGCGGGCATCATCGTCGCCGTGACCCTGCTGACCGTGTTCATGGTCCCGCGCGGCTTCAAGGTGACGGGCGGCGGCCACTGAACGACGGCCGCCCGCCGCCCGGATCAAGGCCGGATGAGGGCCGGGTCAGGGCTGGGTCAGCGCCGGATCACGGGATGATGCGCAGCTGCGTCACACCGGTCGACCGCCGGACGCCCTCCGGGGTCAGGCACGCCGTCGGAAGCCCCTGGGCCGGCGCCAGCTGGACGAAGCGTTCCGCCTCCGCGCCCTTGTCGCGCCCCGCCACGACCAGGCCCTTGAGCATCACCGTGTTGACGCCGAAGACCCGCTCGGCGTTGCCGACGGGGTAGGAGATCTCCGACACCGAGCCGTCCCCGTACCGCAGGACCTCGTGCCCCGCGGGGGCGTTGACCCCGAGACACGTGGACTCCGGGGACCGGCCGTTGGTGGCTCCGGTGGCCGCGACGGTGTGCCCCGGGCGGTCGGAGCAGGTGTACGCGGTGGCCCCCCGGATGCCGACCGGCTGCGGCGTGAGCGTCAGGCCCGGGGTGTACGTCGTGCTCTCCTGCCCCTGGCACGTGACCGGCCCGTGGCCGCCGTGGGCCCCGGCCGCCGGAGCGGCCCAGCCCAGGCAGGAGGCGATCAGCGCCAGTGAGACCGACGCGACCCCGATGCCGCGCTTTCCGAACATGCGGTACCCCTTCGAGAAGCCTCGACGCACCCGGACGGGCGCGTTCCGGCCCTCCCTACCCCCGCCGCCCACGCGAACCACCTGGCACCGCCCGGCTCCCGCAGCACCCCCGGCCCGCCCGCGCCGCAGCGCGCGCACCCCGGCGCGGTGCGCTCACCCCGTGCGCAGGAGCGGCAGCGACGCCCCCGCCGTCGTGCCCCGCAGCGCCGCGTGGACGGCGAGCAGCACCCCGGCGGTGCCCGTCGCCAGATCCATCGACAGCCGCAGCAGCCCGTCCATCGGGAACGCCAGCCGCCCCTGGAACCGCACCGCGTGCAGTCCCAGCCCGCGCAGCTGGGCCTCGCGCGCGTCCGTTGGGCCGCCGAGGTGGACGAGCGCGTAGAGCAGCCCGGCGTGGCCCTCGAAGAGGCCGGAGGACAGCAGCAGTTCGGCGCCCGGCCCGGCGCGGATCCGGTCCCGCAGCCCGGCGAAGTGCGGGTCCTCGCGGTGCCGCAGGTACTCGTGGAGGGCGATGGCCACACCGGCGCCGCCCCCGCCCAGCGTGGTCAGCCGGCGCCGCCCCGCGCGCACATGGACGTGCCGGCCCGGGGACACGCCGCAGTGCGCGAGGTCGCGGGCGAGCGCGGTCTCCGCCCACCGCAGCCAGTGGTCCTCGCCCGTCTCGGCGAAGAGCCGGCTGAACAGCAGGGCCGGCCCCGACCAGCCCCGCATCAGCCCCGCCGCCGGGACCGGCGCGGGCCCGTCGCCCGCGCCGTCGAGGCCGTGCGCGAGCCGCGCGCCGAGCCGGGCCGCCGCCCGCAGGTCCCCGAAGTGCGCGAAGGCCAGGCCGATCCCGGCGAGCCCGCCGAACAGCCCCGCCCCGCAGCCGCGCAGGTCGAACGCGGCCAGCCGGGCCAGGGCCGCCCGCGCCTGCTGCGGGCGCCCGAGCTCGTCGAGGACGTAGGCCACGCCCGCGAGCCCGTCGTACAGGCCCGGCCGGGGCCAGTCGGTCCGCTCGGCCGCCCGGGCCAGCCAGTCCACGTACCCCTCGAAGCGCGCGCCGCCGCCGTGCCCGGTGCGGTACAGGGCGTGCAGCACGCCCGCCGCGCCGTACGCCAGCGCCGCGCCCTGACCGTCGAACTGCCGGACGTCACCGGGGAAGAGCCGGTCCTCCCGCTCCGGGGTGGCGCTGCGCACCACGGCGTCGCACAGGGAGCCGAGGACCTCGTCCCATGGACCGGCCGGCCCGGACGCCGCGCCCGGCCACGCGGGCGCGGGCGGCGGCGCGGGGTCCGGGGGCGGGGCGAGGCCCGCGCGCAACCGCTCGCCGTAGCCGGGCGGGAGGGGAAAACGGTCCTCGACGTGCCGGATCAACTGCTCGTGCTTGCGCGGGTCGAAGCGCAGCAGCTCGGTGAGCGGGCAGAAGACCGCGAGCCGCATGCAGTCCAGCGCGTAGGCGTCGACGGCCGGCCCCGTCCGCGCCCAGGGGGCCGTGAAGCCCGCCGTGCCCAGTGCCGGGGTGAAGTTCTCGTCCATCCCGAAGGACGTCTCGAAGTCGACGAGGCAGACGCTGCCGTCCGGCCGCACCAGCACATTGCCCGGCTGGAGGTCCCCGAAGACCACGCCCCGCCCGTGGAGGGCAGCTATCGCCTCCTCGACGCGGGTGACGACCGCGCACGCCCAGTCGGTGTACGCGGCCAGCTCCGCGCGGCTCGCGTCCGGCCGGAAGAGGGGGTGGCGGCGGCCCATGGCCTCCTCCAGCCGTTCCCCCTCGACGAACTCCTCGACGAGGAAGTGGTGTTCCCAGTGGCGCGTCCGGGCGAGCACCCGCGGTACGCAGCCGAGCCCCGCGAGGCGTTCCAGCACGGCGTGTTCGCGCCCCAGCCGGGCCACCGCGTCCATGCCGTTGTCGTCGACCCCCGCGTACGGCCGGGCCTCCCGCAGCACCACCCGCCGCCCGGTGCCGGGGGCGAGCGCGCGGTAGACGCCGCCGCTGTTGGAGAACCGCAGCGCCTTCTCCACCCGGTAGGGGAAGCCGCCGGCGCCGTCCGCCCGCGCGGCGCGGATCCGCCCGGCGATGAACGACGGCACGCCCGCCCACGGCGGCACCTTGAACGCGGCTCCGCGCACATCGGGCACCGCCCTGCCGTCCGGCCGGACGACGGCGGGCACGTACTCGCCGTCGCCGGAGAAGCAGAACCGGGGCGTGAAACCCCCGTAGCGCAGGTACAGCGGCCCGTCGCCCCAGCGCAGATCGCTGAGGATGTAGGGGCCCTTGACGCCCTGTAACAGCGTGGACAGCTCCTCGAGCGCGCGCTCGAGGAGCTCCTCGGAGCACGGGTAGACGGTGACGAGCTTGCCGCCCGCCGAGCGCGGGGCCCGCTTGCTGTTGACGAGGGCCAGCAGGGCGCGGCTGCGCAGGAACTTGAAGCCGATGCCGCGCGCGACGCAGTACTCCCAGACCGTGGCGACCGCCCGGGAGGCGTCCTCGGCGGTCGCCGAGACGTGGATCTTCCAGCCCTGCGGCGGCAGCCGCGCGTCCCGGGGCCGGAGCATCACCCAGCCGTCGCGTTCGGCGCGCCGCCACCCCGGCGGGGCCGGGCGGGCGGCGTGGGCGAAGCGGACGGCGGTGTCCTCCACGCGCTCCGGTGCGTCCACGAAGAGGGGGTCGGCGACGAGGTGGCCTTGAGCGAGCATGCCGTGCTCCTCCGGTGCCGTGCGGTTCCGGTGCCGTGTCGGGCCTCGCGATTCCGGCGGGCCGGCCGTCGCCGTGCGGTGCGGCGGCCGGCCCGCCGTCCTCCGAGGGCGGCTCAGACCTGTCCGAGGGTGCTTTGGTAGCTGTTGCTACACGGCCACTGGGCGGGGGTCTCCTCCTCCAGCTCCTGCAGCTCCAGGATCTCCGACACGTCGTTCACCTCCCTCCCGGGCGGGCGGTACGGCCACGGGACGGGGGTCGAGGAAGGGCAGCACGGGCCCCGCCGCCCCGAACGCCGAGCCCAGCGCGAGCAGCACACCGGCGGCGCCCGTCGCCAGGTCCGCCGACAGCCGCAGCATCCGGAACCCGGGGAACGCCAGGTGCCCCCGGTAGGTCTGGGCGTACCAGGAAAGCCGGCGGATCTGCCCGCCGAGCGCCGTGCCCGTGACCGGCTCGCCGAGCGCCGCGAGCACGGCCACCGAACCGGCCCGGCCGCGCAGCAGGCCCGCGTTGCGCACGTACACGGCGTCGCAGGTGAGCCGGAGCGAGGTCAGCACGGCGGCCAGCCGGGGGTCGGGCCGGTATCGCAGCAGGTCGCGCAGGACGAACGCGAGCCCGGTGCTGCCCCCGTGGAGGTACGGCAGGTTGGCCGTGCCGTCGAAGAGGGTGAGCGTTCCGTCGGGGAGGGTGCGCAGCCGCACCAGGTCGTGGCGCAGGGCGCGCCCGGCGAGGCCGAGGAGGGAGGCGTCGCCGGTGTGCTCGTACAGCCGCAGGAAGAGCAGGGCCGCTCCCGTCGCGCCGTGCAGCAGCCCGTAGGGGGCGGGGTAGCCCGGTTGGGCGGGCGGGGGGCCGTCCTCGACGGCGCGGCCGAGCCCGCCCGCGAGGCCCAGCGCGCGGGCCAGGAGCGCGGGGTCCCCGGTGGCGGTGGCGAAGTGGAGCAGGGTCAGGGCGATGCCGGCCCGGCCGGCGGCCAGGCCCGCGTCGGGCACCGCGTCCCGCTCCGGCGGGCAGCGGCCGAGGACGTCGAGGGCCTCCGCGCGCAGGCCGAGGGTGTCGAGGACGAACGCGACGCCGTGGAGGCCCTCGTGGAGGCCGGGCGCGGGGCCGGGGTCGCGCCGCACGGCGTCCAGGAGCCACGCGGTGTACTCCTCGGGAACCCGCGCCCCGGTCCGGTGCAGCGCGTACAGGACCCCGGCCGCGCCGTGGGCGAGCCCGGGGCCGCCCAGCGCCCCGGTCCCGGTGGGGCTGCCGGGGAAGAGCCGGTCGGGGCGGTCCGGGGTGGCGGTGGCGTGGATGCCCCGGACGAGGGAGTCGCGGATCGCCGGCCAGTCGGGCCGGTCCGCCGCCAGCAGCGCGCCCGCCCGGTCGTCCTCGGCCGGGTGGCCGGCGGGCCACAGCCCCGTCAGCAGCCCGGCGCCGAACCCCCGGGGCACCGGGTAGTGCCGCTCGATCGCGGCGGTGAGGGTATGGAGCTTGCCGGGGCCGCGGTGGGGGACCGGCAGGAACAGCCACAGGCGCAGCCGGTCGAGCAGATGGCGCAGGGCGTCGGGGGCCGTGAGGCCGGGCGGCACGGTGAAGCCGGGGTCGCCGGTGGCGGGGGCCCGGTCGTCCCCGGCGTCCGTGAGCGTGCCGAGCCCGACGAGCACCACCCGCCCGTCCGGCCGCACGACGACGTTCTCCGGCCGGAGTTCGCCGAGGCGCAGCCCGTGGGCATACAGGGCGTGCAGGGCCCGTTCGGTCCGGTCCGCGACGTCCAGGGCCCAGGCGGTGTAGGGGGCGGCCTCCCGGGCGGCGCGCTCCCGCGAGGTGAGCGGGAAGGCGTCGGCGGCGGCCCGCAGCAGCGAGGTCCCCTCGATGAACTCCTCGGCGAGGAAGCGGTGTTCGGCGTGGGTGAGGTGGGCCAGGACGCGCGGTACGCAGTCCAGGCCCACGAGGCGCTCGCGCGCGGCCCGCTCCCGGTCGAGCCGGGTGACGGCGTCCTCGCCGCGCTCGTCGAGCCCGGCGTAGGGCTGGGCCTCGCGCAGGACCACGCGCTCGCCGGTGCGCTTGTCGACCGCGAGGTAGGTGCCGCCGCCGTGGGACCTGCCGAGCGCCCGCTCCGCCCGGTAGGGGAAGCCGCCCGCCGGCCGGGCGCGCAGCGCCTCCAGGTCGGCCCGCAGCGGCTCGGGCAGCGGCACCCCGTCGGGCGGGGCGAAGACGGCCCGGTCGCCCGGCCGGGGCCGGCCCTCCGGGCCGGGCGGGCCGTGGCTGACGTACAGCGGGCCGGGGCCGTGCCGCAGCGCGCCCGCCACATATCCGCCGGGCAGCCCGGCGAGGAGGACGCCGAGCTCTTCGAGGCTCCGGGTGAGCGTCTCCCCGTCGCCCGCGTGGACGGTGATCAGCCGGCTGCCCGGCAGCGGTTCGGCGCGGTCGCCGCACAGTTCCCGGGCGGTGGCGCGGCTGCGGACGAAGTCGAAGGGCAGGGCGTGCGCCACGCAGTGCCCCCAGACGATCTCGACGGCCCGGGCGAGCTCCGGCAGCGCCACCGACACATGGATCCGCCACCCTGCCTCCGGCTCCGCCGGACCGGGTCGCAGGGTGATCCACCAGCCGGACTCGCCCCGCTCCCAGCCTCTCGGCGGCTCCCGGCGGGCCGCCGCGAACCTGTCGTGGTCGTCCGGGTAGCGCTCGGGCACCTCGTAGAAGACGGGGTCGGCGAGGCAGAAGCGGTCGTAGTCCTTGAGCGTCAGCACGGCCTTGGGGGTCAGCACGGCGCGTCCCTTTCGGGGCGGGGACTGCGGGGGTCAGTGGGCGAGGGCGCTGAACTCCGGGGGATTCGTACGGATCGCCCGGCGGTCGATACGGGAACGGACCTCCGGGGAGCCGAAGTGATAGTCCATGCGGCGCACGGCCGCCGCCCAGTCCTGCATCGTGCGCACCGCCGACAGCGTTTCCACGACAAAGGGATCGCTGAGCCGGGAGACGCCCCGGTGCCACAGATCGAGCGGGGATTCCTGGAGAATGTTTCCCACGGTTCCTTCGTACACCGGCAGCGCCCTGACATCACCGTCCGGTTCGATCTGCATCACCAGTGTGTCGACGCCACTGGCGAAACGGTCCGGGCGCATCACGAGGTTCTGATTGTCGGTGGTGAAGACCCGTACCCCGGCCGGTGCGAGCCGCTGGAGCCGGGCCCGCCGCCCGTCACTGGTCAACTCGGCGACCTGGGTGTCGTCGAGGAGTTCGAAGCGGCAGAATTCCGGGCGGCTGGCGAGCCCCTCGGGCACCGCCGCGTTGAAGGTGAGCGTGCGCAATTCCGGGAAGCGCGGGGCGATGGCCGTGCAGAATTCCTCGAGTTGCGGGAAATTGCTGCGCACGACGACGCAGTCGATGCCGAACCACAGCGGCGCGCGCCCCCGCCGGGCGCGCTCCCGGGCGACCCCGTCGAGCAGGGTGAGGGCGCTCAGCGCCCGGTCGAAGGAGCCGCGCCGGCCCCGGATCCGGTCGTGGACCTGGGCCGTCGCCCCGTCGAGGCTCACGATCACCTCGTCGAACACCGAGCCGAGTTCGGCCGCCATCCACGGTTCCATGATCCAGCCGCTGGTGTAGACGGCGGTGCGCACCCCGGCCCGCGAGAGCCGGCCCGCGACCTCGAAGATCCCCTTGACGACGAGGGGTTCCCCGCCGGAGAGCGCCACCACCCGGGGATTCAGCGAGATCAGGGCGTCGGCGACCCGCAGCATGTCCTCGTGGCTCAATTGCCGCGACGCCCGCCTGCCCGACTCCGAATAGCAGTGCGAGCAACGCAGGGGACAGGCATAGGTGGTGTCCCAGACGACCACCTCGGGACCGGAAGACACGCTCATGGTTCCCTTTCGGCTTTCCTTGAATCGCAGAATCGCACAGTCGATCGTCTTACCGGGGCCGCCGGGGCCGGGTAAAGGGCGTATATACCGAGTCTGCCGCGCCGGGCCCGCCGTGCGTACCCCGGAATCCTCCGATCCCACTGGGGGTTTTCCGCTATACGCGCCGAACGGGATCGTCTGGACTGGCACCTGGGCGCCCCCGATAATGTCGCGCGTGAGGGGTGCGTGTGAGGGGTAACGGCCGTGCGATACAGATCGCCGCGTTCTCCGGCGGGCTGTGCCTGCTGTGGGCGGTGACCACCGGAGCGTTTCTGCTGCGGAACAACACCGTCACCCTGCCGTGGATCCTCGGTTCCGTCCTCCCGTGCTACTGCGCCGGCCTGTTCGCGTGGTGGCACGCCCCCGCGAGCCCGGTCGCCCGCCGGCTGCTCCTGATCGGCGCGGCGCTGGCGGTGAGCATCGGCATCCGCTGTACGTCGGCGCTGCTGACGACCTCGTTCGGCTGGGACCTCACCGCGCCCGAGAACGGCCTGCCGTCCCTGACGGCGTCCTGCCTCGTCCTGCCCACCGAGTGGGACAACCTCGCCGTCAGCATCCTCGTCGTCCACCTGCTCGCCCTGCTGCCCGACGGCCTCCCCCGGTTCCGCTACGAACGCCCTGTGCTGCGCTCGCTGTGGGCGCTGCTGGCCCTGCCGTTCCTCCTGCCGCTGGCGGGCGTGCCCACGCGGGTCGTGGAGTACGTGGTCTTCTACTACCCCGAGGCCTGGCTGCCCGGCGTGGGCGCCGCGCTGCTGGTGCTGCGCGCCCTGCGCGCGCGGGCCGCCGGGGACCGGGACCTCGCCGGGGTGCTGCCCGTCGCCGCCGTGGCCACCGTCCTCTTCCTCGGCCGGGGCGCCTCGCGGCTGTTCCGGCCCTGGCACGGCGAGACGGGCGTCCTCTACCTCGTCGGCTCGGCGCTCGGCGCCCTGCCCTATGTGCTGATCTCCCTGTCCGTCGTCTACGCCGCCTTCCGCTACCGGCTCCTGGGTGTCGACATCGTCATCCGGCGCTCGGTCGTCTACGGCACCTTGTGGCTGATCATCAGCGGCTGGTACCTGGGCATGGCGATGACGCTCGGGCTGACGGCCGGCCAGTACTTCCCCATCGGGCTGTCCGTGCTGGTCGCGGTCACCGCGACCGCCCTGTTCCAGCCCGTGCGGGAGCGGCTGAACCGGCTCGCCCAGCGGCGGGTCTTCGGCGAGCGGCTCAGCGGCTTCGAACTGCTCGTCCAGTTCGGCAGCGCCCTCGAACACGCCTACGACCTCAGCCGGTTGGCGCCCCAGCTCGCGGCCGGCCTCCAGCAGGGCCTCACCCTGAGCTGGACCCGCGTCCGGCTCGGCGGCGGGGACCTGCCCGTCCACCTGGGCACGGCCGGCGAACCCCCGGGCCGGGGCCGCCCGGCCGGCCCCGGCGGCGGCTTCCCGCTGCGCTACGGCAACGACGTCCTCGGCCTGATCGAGTACGGGCCCAAGGCCGGGGGCCGCTTCACCCCCGAGGACCACGACCTGGTGGAGACCCTGGCCCGGCAGGCCGCCCTCGCCGTCCACAACGCCCGCCTGGCCGCCGAGCTCTCCACCCGCGTCCTGGAGGTGCAGCGCCAGGCGGGCGAGCTGGACGCCTCCCGCGCCCGGATCGTCCACGCCCAGGACAGCGAACGCCGCCGCATCGAACGGCGGCTGCACGACGGCATCCAGCAGGACCTCGTGGCCCTCGTCGCCAAACTGCGCCTGGCCCGCAACCGGCTGGGCCGCGGGGGCGACGTCGACGCCGTGCTCACCGAGGTGCAGGACGACGCCTACCGCGTCATCGACGAGCTCCGCGAGGTCGCCCACGGCATCCACCCGCCCGTCCTCACCGACCAGGGCCTGGTCGCGGCCGTCACCTCCCGGGCCCGGCGGATGCCGATCCCCGTCACCGTGCGCGTCGACGAGTCCCTGGACCGGGTGCGCTTCGCCCTGGACATCGAGGAGTCGGCGTTCTACCTGGTCTCGGAGGCGCTGACGAACGTCCTCAAGCACGCCCGGGCCGGCCGGGTGACGATCGGCATATCGCGCGCGGACGGCTGGCTGGTGGTGGAGGTCGTCGACGACGGCGTGGGCTTCCCCTGCGACACCACCGGGGGCTCGGGGCTGACGGGCATGCGGGACCGCATCGAGGCGGTCGGCGGGGACCTGCGGATCACCAGCCGTGCCGGGGGCGGCACCACGATCCGCTCCCGGCTGGCCGAGAGGCTCAGAGAAGAGGAGACCGTTGACTGAGGTGACGGAGGGACCGATGCGCGTCGTCATCGCCGAGGACCACTACCTGGTGCGCGAGGGCACCCGCCGGCTGCTGGAGGACACCGGCGACATCTCCGTCGTCTCGGCGGTCGGCGACGCGGCGGAGCTCCTCGACGCCGTCGAGGAGCTCCGCCCCGAGGCGGTCATCGCCGACATCCGCATGCCGCCCGGCCACCACACCGAGGGCATCACCGCCGCCCACGCCATCCGCGCCGGCCACCCGGGCATCGGCGTCGTCATGCTCTCCCAGCACGCCGACGAGAACTACGCCTTCGACCTGTTCCGGCGCGGCACCGACGGCCTCGCCTACCTCCTCAAGGAACGCATCGGCGAGCTCGACGAACTCCTGCGCGCCCTGCGCGAGGTGGCGGCGGGCCGCTCCGTCGTCGACCCCCGCATCGTCGAGGTCCTGATGGGCAGCCACACCCGCGCCGCCGACGCCCCGCTGGCCTGTCTGACCCGCCGCGAGCTGGACGTCCTGCGGCACATGGCCGAGGGCAAGACCAACCGCGGCATCGCCGCGGAGCTCGTCCTGTCGGAATCGACCATCGAGAAGCACGTCAACTCCACGTTCGCCAAACTCGGCCTCGCGGAGGAGCCCCAGCTGCACCGGCGTGTCAGCGCCGTCCTCGCGTATCTGCGGCACGCGCCGCGGGAAAAGGGGGCATGAGGCCCGGGGGAGTACATCCATTATCGCCGCGAACGGCGGGTCCTGTCACCATCCCTCGGAACGATCTTGAAGCTCGCGTGTGCCCCTAGCGTTACGGGGACCAGCCCCGACCCGATCCGCGGGAGAGAACGTGACGCGACCCGATACGACCGCACTGGCGGCAGAGCTCGTGCAGATGGCCGAGGAGGACCACCGGACGGCCCCCCTCGGGCTCAGCGCCGACCCGGCCGAACAGCTCGCCTGGCGGCGCCTGACCGCCCGCCACGGCGACCGGCTCGCCGAGATCATGGACGAGCTCGGCTGGCCGACCGCCGGCCTGGTCGGCCCGGACGCCGCCCGCGCCGCCTGGCTGATCGCCCAGCACGCCGACCGGCAGCTCGGCGTCCAGCGCAGGGCGCTGCGGCTGATGGAGGAGGCCGTCGCGGCCGGTGCGGCCGGCCCTCGCGAACTGGCCTTCCTCCGCGACCGGGTGCTGGTCAACGACGGCCGGAAGCAGATCTACGGCACCCAGATCGCCGGGGTCGAGAACGGCTCGCCCGTCCCCTGGCCCTGCGAGGAGCCCGAGCGCGTGGACGAGCTGCGCGCGGCGGTGGGCATCGAGCCGTTCGCCGCGTACGTCGCCCGGCACGCGCCTACCCCCGCAGGTCCTCCCAGGTGACGACCGGGCTCCCCGCGCGCAGGCTGTAGTCCATCGCGGGGTCCCGCACCGGCCACTTCAGCCGGAGCCAGCCCGGGATCGTCGCCGGGATGCCGTCGTCGGCCGCCAGGTGCCAGAAGGTGTTGGAGTCCCGGCGGGCGAAGTACGGGCAGAGGAAGGAGACGACGACCGTCACCCGGCGGCCCCGTGTCACCGGGGTGACGGCGTGGTAGATCCGGCTGCCGTGCAGGAACAGCGCCGCCCCGCGCTCTCCGCAGGGCGCCTCCCGGATCCGGGGATCGCCCTGCCGGGCGCCGGTGAACTCGTCCACGCGGCCCAGGAAGTAGTGGAAGCGCCCGCCGTCGTAGTCCTCGTAGCCGTTGAGCTGGAGGGTGAGGACGTGGTCCATGCCGTCGTGGTGCCATTTGACGATGTCGGCGCGGCCGTCGGCCTCGAAGTAGTTGATCTGCACGGTGGGGATCCGCAGCGGATGCGGGATCAGGGGCACCCCCGCGAGGCGGGAGCAGGCCAGCAGGAAGCCCTTGTCGCGGATCATGTTGTTGATGAACGCCGACATCAGATCGGCGTTGCGCACCCGGCGGGTGGTGATGAAGCGGGCGGTGCCGGCCGAGCTCTCCAGCCGGTCGCACACCTCGGTCAGACAGGCCAGGCCGTCCGGCGTGAGGAGGCGCACCGGACCGACGAGCGCCGTGTCGTCCACCGCGCCGTAGCCGCGGCTGAGCTCGTGGGAGGCGTAGCCGAAGTCCTGGAGCCCCAGGCGCGGCCCCTCGGCGTCCTTCGCCACGAACTCGGCGCGCCAGCGGGGCTCGCCCGGCAGCCCGGCGGCGCGCCGGGGCTTCCGGCCGCGCAGGGCGTGGAGGACCTGGTCGAACCCGGTGGCCATCTTCGGGTGGTTGAGAGGGCGGGGTCTGTGTCGGGTCGTCACCATGAGCCGATTGCAGCGCCGCGTGCCGCCCCCGGCAAGGGAGGTGTTCCCGCCACGGCTCCCGCCACGACCGGGCCTTCCTTGCTTCTATTGCGAAAACGTGAATGTCTCCTTTCATTTCCAGGCGAAGCGGGATTTCACCCCTACGATCATCGGAACAGCAAGCCCCGTACGTTCTTTCGTGGAATGAGCTCCGATGAGAATCCCCCTCTCCCGCCGCCGCGCCACCGCGGCCTCCGTCGCCGCCGCCCTCGCGCTCCTGCTGTCGGCCTGCGGCATGTCGGACGCGGCCGGCGGCGACCGGGTGCGCATCGGGGTCAACGGCGCCGACCCGGAGTGGGACGTCCTCGCCGAGGAGGCCAAGAAGGAGGGCATCGACGTCAAGATCGTCAACTTCGACGACTACCAGCTGCCCAACAGGGCCCTGGCCGACGGCGACATCGAACTGAACGCCTTCCAGCACCTGGCGTTCCTCTCCGAGTTCAACAGGCGCAACGGCACCGACATCGTGCCCGTCACCTCCACCTCCGTGGCACCCATGGGCCTGTACTCGCTCCGGCACAAGAAGGTGGCGGACATCCCCGACGGCGCGCGCGTCGCGATCCCCAACGACCCCTCCAACCAGGGCCGCGCCCTGCTCGTCCTCCGCCAGGCCAAGCTCATCGGCCTCAAGGACAAGGCCGGCATCCACGGCACGCCCGACGACATCACCGACAACCCCAGGCACCTGAAGATCACACCCGTCGACGCCCAGCAGACCCCTCGCGCCCTGAAGGACACCGCCGCGTCCGTCATCAACGCCGGAGTCGCCGAACTGGCCGGCTACCGGATCGAGCAGGCCGTCTTCCACGACGACCCCGAGAGCGCCGTCACCCGCCCCTACGTCAACGTCATCGCCGCCCGCGCGAAGGACAAGGACAACAAGAACATCCGGAAGGTCGTCGAGCTCTACCGCTCACGCACGGTGCAGGAGGCCGTCAGGAAGTCGGGCCACGGCGCCCGGTACGTCCTCGACATCCCCCAGGGCGAGCTCCGCCACGAGCTCGACCGCCTCACGCGCCAGGACCGGGGCTGAACCGTGATCGAACTCCGTGATGTCACCAAGGTGTTCCCGGCCGCCGAGAAGGGCTCCGGCGCCGCGGCGCCCGCCGTCGACGGCGTCTCCCTGACCGTCGAGCGCGGCAGCGTCTTCGGCGTCGTCGGCCACAGCGGCGCCGGCAAGAGCACCCTGCTGCGCCTCGTCAACTACCTGGAGACCCCCACCTCCGGCACCGTGCTCGTCGACGGCCAGGACCTCGGCGCCCTGGGCGAACGGCGGCGGCGCGAGGTCCGGCGCTCCATCGGGATGGTCTTCCAGCAGTTCAACCTGTTCCGCTCGCGCACCGTCCTCGGCAACGTCGCCTACCCGCTCCGGCTCTCCGGGCTCGGCCGCGCCGAGGCCCGCGAACGGGCCGGGGAGGCCCTGCGCTTCGTCGGCCTGGACGCTCACGCCCGCCGCTACCCCGAACAGCTCTCGGGCGGCCAGCGCCAGCGCGTCGGCATCGCCCGCGCCCTGGCCACCGAGCCGGGCGTGCTGCTGTGCGACGAGGCGACCTCCGCCCTCGACCCGCGGACCACGGGCGAGGTCCTGGACCTCCTCCGGCGCGTCAACGGCGAACTGGGCGTGACGATCGTGCTGATCACCCATGAGATGGAGGTGGTCCGCTCGCTCTGCGACCACGTGGCCGTGATGGCCGCCGGCAAGGTCGTGGAGAGCGGGGGCGTCCACGACGTCTTCTCCCGCCCCGCGCACCCCGTCACCGAGACGTTCGTCCGCTCCGCGCTCCACGACGTGCCCGACGCCGCCACCCTGGCCCGGCTCCGCGCCCGCCACCCGGGACGGCTGGTGACCGTCCCGGTGGGCGGCGGCGAGGACCTCTCGCGGCTCTTCCGCGAACACGACGTCGACTTCACGATCGCCCACGCCGGCGTCACCGAGGTCCAGGCCCGGACGCTGGGCGGCGTCACCTTCGCACTGCGCGGCGCCGAACGGGACGTGGCCGCCGTCCTGGCCCGCCTGACCGCCGGGGAAGAGGTGGTGGCCCGATGAAGGCCGACTGGAACACCTTCTGGGTCAAGGTCGTCGACGCCACCGGCGAGACGGTCTACATGGTGCTCGTCACCCTGGCCCTGTCCGCCGTGCTCGGCACGGCCGTGGGCCTCGCCCTCTACGCCACCCGCAAGGGCGGCCTCCTCCGCAATCGCGCGGTCTTCGCCGTGCTGAGCGCCCTCGTCAACGTCATCCGCCCGGTCCCCTTCATCATCGCCATCGTCGCGCTCTCCCCGGTGACCCGCGGCGTCGTCGGCACCATGATCGGAACCGAGGCCGCCATCTTCCCCATGACGGTCGTGGCCACCTTCGGCGTCGCCCGGATCGTCGAGAGCAATCTGCTGTCCGTCGAACCCGGAGTGATCGAAGCCGCCCGCTCCATGGGCGCGGGCCCCCTGCGCGTCCTGCTCACCGTCCTCGTCCCCGAGGCCCTCGGACCCCTGGTGCTGGGCTTCACCTTCATGCTCGTCGCCCTCATCGACTTCTCGGCCGTGGCCGGGACCGTCGGCGGCGGGGGAGTGGGCAACCTGGCCATGACCTACGGCTATCTGCGCTTCGACACCTCGGTGATGGTGGTCACCGTGGCCGTCCTCGTGCTCCTCGTGCAGCTCGCCCAGTTGCTGGGCAACTTCCTGGCCCGCAAGGTGCTCAGGCGGTGAGACACCCGTCAGGAAGCACCCTCCGGCCAGCGGTAGCGGACGTGGGTGAGGGACTCGGACGTCTCCCACAGGCGGGCGGCGAGCGCGGCGCTCGCGGCGGGGGCGGGGAGGTCCACCGGGCCGGGGGTGCCACGGGTCTCGAAGCGGCCGGTCGGGCCGTAGAAGCCGGCGGGGGCGACGTCCGCCGCCGTCGCCGCGTAGAGCGTCGGCAGCGCGGCCGACTCCACCGACTGGCCCACGAAGTGCCCCGGCAGCAGCCGGGCCAGCGCGCGGACGGGCCGGGTGGCGTGCCGCTGGAGGCCCGTCGCGCTGAAGCCCGGGTGGACGGCCACGCTCGTCAGCGCGACGCCCGCCGCGTCGGCCCGGCGCTGGAGCTCCAGGGCGAACAGCACGTTGGCCAGCTTGGACTTGGCGTAGGCGTTCAGAGGCCGGTACTTGCGGGTGCTCTGCAGGTCGGAGAGTTCCGCGATCGCGCTGCGGGAGATCGCCGCGCTGACCGTCACCACGCGCGGGGCGGGCGCGGCCAGCAGCTGGGGCAGCAGCCGGCCGGTGAGCGCGAAGTGGCCCAGGTGATTGGTGCCGACGGTCAGCTCGAAACCGTCCTTGGTGGTGGCCCGGTGCCGGACGCCCATCACCCCCGCGTTGTCGACCAGCAGGTCGACCGGGCGCCCGCCGTGCTCCACCCGGTGGGCGAAGCCCGTGACGGAGGCCAGGTCGGCGAGGTCCAGCAGGTCCGGACGCACCCGGGCGCCCGGCACCTCGCCCGCCATGTCCTCCGTCGCCCGCCGCGCCCGGCCCGCGTCCCGCCCCGTCACCACGACCTCGGCGCCCGCACGGGCCAGCTCGCGCGCGGTGACGTAGCCGATGCCACCGGTGGCGCCGGTCACGACGGCCAGCCGGCCCTCCAGGCTCGGGATGTCCTCGGTGGTCCAGCGGGGCGGGCTGTGGCGCATGCGACTCCTCGGCGGCCGGTCGCGGACGGGCGAGCGTATTGTCCGCCGCCGGACCGGCGCCCGAGGGGAAGGCGCGCCCGGCGGCGGCCCCGCCTCACACCGCGGTGCCGTCCGCCGTCCCCGACACCTCCCCGGCGACCCGGCGGGCCTGCCGGACCACCTGGCGCAGGTGGTTCGAGAACGGAAACCGTACGTGCGTTCCGACGCCCACCACCCACACCCGCTCGGGCCGGGCCCCGGGGCTCCGCCGGACGCGCAGGTCGTCCGCCAGGAAGTCCACGGTGCCAAAGTGGCGCGGCGGCTCCGCCGGGTGGAGGGCGGCGCCGTCCTCCGACCAGTACAGCCGGGGCTGGTCGAAGCCCGTGGCGTTCACCACGTGGCCGAAGCGCTCCGGCCCGCCCGCACCGGGCCACTCCACCCGCCAGGCGCCCGCCTCGAAGGCCACCGCGTCCGGGTAGCCGCCGGCCAGGCGCAGCGCGCCGGAGTCGATGTGCGTGAGCAGCCGGCGCGCGTTGACGACCGTCATCGCCGTGGCATACCGGGCGATGAACCAGCAGTGGCGCTCCAGCAGCGCCGCCCGCCGCTCGGCCGGCAGCCGGGCGCCCAGCTCGATGACCGCCTCCAGCGCGGCCATGACGGCCCCCGGCCAGGCGCACGCGCCCGCCTCCACCAGCGCCGTTTCCTCGCGCAGCCGCGCCACGGGGTCGCCGGCCGACGAGGACTGCAGGCGCAGCGGGGTCGGATCGAGCGACCGCACGGCCTCCACGACCGCGCGCCGCACCTTCTCCTCCAGCAGGGGATCGTCCGGGTCGAGCCGTGCGAGGCCCTCCAGCGACGGGAAGTCCGCTACGGGCGCGCCCAGCGAGACCCGTACGGCGGGCAGTACGCCCGAGGGCGAGGCCATCGTCACCCGGTGGCCCTCCCGGCACAGCAGCAGGGAGGCGTCGACGGCCGACTGGCGGCTGCCCAGGACCAGGACCTCCGCTCCGGGCGGCGGCCCCAGCTCGGGGTCGCGCAGCCGGGCGGCGGGGTAGGGGGCGGGCGAGTAGCGGGGGTGCCCGGTGAAGGCGGCGAAGCCGTCCGGGACGCGGGGGCGGTGGACGCCCGTGCAGACGACGACGGCGTCGGCGTACAGCTCCTGACCCGTGCTCAGCCGGATCGCACCGGCCGCGATCGAGTCGACCGCCGCCGGTACGTGGGCGACCTCGACGCCCAGGGCCTCGGCGGCCTCGCGGGCGTCCTCGAAGCGGTCCCGGCAGTACTCGGCCATCCGCATCCGGGGCACGCAGTCTCGCGGCTCGCCCGTCCAGCCGTGCCGCCGCAAGTAGGCGACGAAGTCGGCGGGCTCGTCGGCGAGGAGGGAGTTGACCTCGGCGGCGCTGTTGCACAGCAGCAGCGGGTCGGTGTCGCCGAAGGCGAGGCCCCAGCCGACGGGGTTGGGGTCGACGATCCGGATGGACCGCATCCGCCCGGCGTTCTTCCGGCCGAGCGCGCGCACCAGGCACAGGAAAACGCTGGTCCCCGCGACCCCGGCTCCCACGATCACCACATCGCGCGCCGGGTCCCGCCCGGCCTGCCCGCTCGGTCCCATGGGCGCTTCCCCTTCCCGTCGGTCCTCTCACCCTGCCCGGGCGGGGGCGTGCGGATGCGTGATCACACACGGGTCAGGGCGGCGGCTCCGAAGGAGACGTCGAAGCGGTCGCACCAGATGCTCACGCTCGTATAGCGGTTGAGGTCGAGGCCGGCGGGCAGGGCGTAGTTCTGGTCGCCCTTGTTGCCCTTGAGCTTGCCGAGGCTGGTGTGGGCGCCCTTGTCGAAGACGAACCAGTCGGCCCGGCCCTCCTTCACCGGGGCGTCCGTGATCAGGACGCGCAGGTCGGGGCCGTTGCTGGTGTCGAGGTTCTCCAGGCGCAGGGTGCGCGAGCCGTCGGGCAGCCGCAGGATCCGCACGGTGCCGCTCGTGATGTGCTCGTGGCTGATCAGCCGGCCCGTCGCCAGCGTGCGCGGCGCCTCCCCGCGCCCGTCCCCGGCGGTCGGCGCGGCCTCGCGCACCGTCTCGCTCACCCACAGCTTCCACGGCTGGAACCAGTACGTCCCCGCGCCCACCAGCAGGATCCCGACGCCCAGAATGCCGATGACCACCTTCTTGCCCAGCAGTCGCCGCACGCGTCCCATGTTCCGCCTCCCGAAGCCGTTCCTCGTCTCACCGGGGAGAACGCCGGGGAGGCGGGCCGGGGATCCGGATTTCCGATGACGAAAGTCTTACGGAGGTCATGACGGGGCCGCCGATCGGTGAACACGGACGGGGTACAGTAAAAAGCACCCTTTAGTTCATGATGTTGCTCTGAAGGGTCCGAGGAACCGTACCGACCCGAGGAGCAGCCATGACAACCGGCACCGGCACCGCCGACACCGCCGACATCGGGACCTGGCTCGAGGCCGTGGCCGTCGACCCCGCCGTACGGGAGCTGCGGCCCGACTACCGGGCCCTGGTCGTCGTCGCCGAGGGCCTCGTGCCCGGACCGAGCGACGACACCAGCGAGAAGCTGCTCGCCGGGGCGGAGGAGACCGCCCGCGAGTGGCTGGCGCACACCGCCCCGGAGGGCCACCCGCACCTGGCCGCCTGGCGCGAGGCGTTCCGCGCCTTCGGCGCCAAGCCGCAGCGCACCCGCCCCAGCGCGGAAGCGCTGCTGCGCCGCGTGCCCGCGGGGCTGCCCCGGGTGGACCGGCTCACCGACATCTACAACGCGATCTCGGTCGCCCACGTCCTGCCGCTGGGCGGCGAGGACCTCGACCACTACCGGGGCCCGGCCCGGCTGGTCCGCGCCACGGGCGAGGAGCCGTTCGGGACGACGGGCGGCGGCGAGAGCGTGACCGAGCACTGCCCGCCCGGCGAGGTGGTCTGGCGCGACGACGCCGGGGTCACCTGCCGCCGCTGGAACTGGCGCCAGTGCGCCCGCACCCGGCTGACCCTCACCACCACCCGAGCGGTCTTCATCCTCGACGCCCTCGGCCCCCTCGACGACCCGTCCCTGACGGCCGCCGGGGACGCGCTGGTGACGGCGCTCGAGGAGAGCAGTCCGGGGGCGAGGCTGGCCTCGCGGCTGGTCCGGTAGGGCCGGTACCGTCGTCTCTCGCGGACCGGCGCTGTCAGACCCGCACCGCCGAACGAGGCACTGGGGGAGTCGCCGACAAAGCGGGGACGACCGGCCTGGTCGCCCCGCCCCGCGAGAGGGTCGGGCCACCGCAGCGTGCCGCTGACCGAGGAGGGGCAACGTGCCTACGAGCGGATCTCCGAGGGGGCCGGAGCCCTGAGAATGCGGATGATGCAGTGCCTCTCGGCCGACGAGGCCAACGAGCACGAGATGCTGATGAATCTGCTCCAGCGGGTCGCCGCCACCTCGACGCCCTGGCGGCCGAAACGCCCCGATAGCAATCGTCGGCGGCGTTCTCCCTGCGAGGCGGTGGCCATCAGGCGAGGACGCCGACGCGGGCGGCGAGCCCGCGTAGTTCCGTGGTCGTCCGCCCGGAGAGCAGTAGCCCGGAGACCAACGACTTCACCGCCGGGCGAGCGTGGGTCTCCTCGGGGGCGTGGTGCTCGGCGGCCAGGAGTGCGCGGATGCAGTCGTCCCGGCGGTTCCAGCGGGCGAAGGCGGTGGCGACGTCGGTGTAGTAGCGGGCGCGGCGCTCGGTGCTGGGCAGGCTCCCGGGCGCCACCGCCTTGGCCGCGGCGAGCGCGGCCGCCGGGTCGCCGGCGGAGTTCTCCGCGGACACCAAATGCAGCTGAACGGTGGTGGGGCCGAATCCGCCGCCGTGGTTCCGCAGCAACGTCGCCTTGCCCAGCTCCTCGGCGATGGCGGCGGCTTCGCCGGTCAACTCCCGCATGCCCGCGGCGTCACCGGCACGGGCGGCGGTGTAAGCGGCGGACTGGATCAGCAGGCCCCGCTGCGCCGCGAGGACCGGAGCGCCGCCACGCAGACGGGGATCGTCGGCGGCGGTGAGCGCGAGGGAAAGGGCCTGCTCGTGCCAGTCGGCCTTGCGGGCGAGTACGGCGAGCTGCCGCGCGGCCTCGGCGACCAGCAGAGCATCGTCGGCGGCTTCGGCGGCCTGGCGGGCACGGTCCGCGGCCATCCAGCCGAGCTGCTGTTCGTCCAGCTTGATCAGCATGCGTGTGGCCAGCAGGTAGCTGTGGGCCAGCAGTCCGTCGTCCTCTGTCGCCCGGGCGTGCGCGGCGCTCAGGAGCCGGGGCAGGCGGATGGCAAGACTGCCGTAGGCGCAGGCGCGGAAGTCTGTGAAGGCACGGGCCAGGTCGGTGCGCAGGACCGTGGCCGATGGCACGGCGGTGTCTGTGCGGAGACCCAGCATGGCGTCGCGGACGCGCGCGACCAGGGCCTCACCAGTAACGGCTCCGGCGGCGGGTGTCCTGCCGGTGGGCAGGATCGGGGCGCCGACGGCCGCGGCAGCGGTGACCGCGAGATTGGCGAGCAACTGCCTGCGCCGCACCGGATCCTCCCCGTCTCCTCGACGAGCCGTCCCCGCCAGCCTAGGGGCTGGCAGGCGCGGGTAGGCGGTAGTCCGCACGACCGCGCGCCCGTGCCGGATCTCGGGTGGGTCGGTCAGCCCCAGGGCCTGCGCCGGGATACCGAGCGCTCCGGCGAAACGCCGCAGCACGGTGATGTCCGTCAGCGGTGAAATGCCCCGTTCGTAGCGGGATACCTGGGCGGCGGAGTACCCGGTCAGCTCGCCGAGCTGAGCCAAGGTCAGCCCACGTTTTTTACGCGTCAGCCGGACCAGCTTCCCGGAATTGCCGTCCGTCGCCGGTGCCGGCTGTGCTGGGACCGCGTCCATACCCGTCCCCCGTTCGCCGGGAGTGCGCCGCGGCAACCGTAGCGGTACCGGCCGCCCAGGGACAGGGGCTTTGCACCGGATGCAAACGGCTTTGCGGCTCACGGCTACGCCCCTGACGCCGCGTTGCCGGTCGCGGTGTCCTCGAAGGGCAGGCGGCCCGGACGGCGGGCCACCGCCGCGCAACCCGAAGGGGGATATGAGCGATGACCGTACGCAAGAGGGCGGTTGTGGTGGGGCTCGGTGGCCAGGCCACCGGAGACCATCTTCCCGGCCTGGCCGAGTGCCGCCTCGCCGAGCTCGTCGGCGTCTGCGACGTCGACCCCGATCGGATCGCCCTCGTGGCCGACAGGCACGACGTGCCGGGCTTCACCGACATCGGGCAACTGCTGAAGTCGGTGCGGCCGGACTTCGTCATCATCGCGGTCCCGCACCACTCCGGCCGGGAGGTCGTCAAGGCGTGCGCCGAGGCGGGGGTGCACGTGCTGAAGGAGAAGCCGTTCGCCACCGACCCGCACGAGGCCGCCGACCTGGCCGTGCTGTGCGAGAAGGCAGAGATCGAGCTGATGGTCACCGTCCAGCGCCGCTTCCACCCCGTCTACGCGGCCGCGCTCGCCCTGCTGGAGCGGATCGGCGACCCGTACCTGGTCGAGGGCCGCTACACATTCCACTGCCCGGACCCGGCCGCCGGCTGGCGTGGTCGCGCCGAGCTCGCCGGGGGCGGGGCTCTGGCGGACATGGGCTACCACCTCGTCGACCTGCTCCTGTGGTACCTCGGTCTGCCCGACCGCGTCCTCGCCGGCATCTCGGCCGCCGCGGCGCCGGAGAGCGAGTACGACGCGGAGGACACCGCCCTGGTGCACCTCGCGTACGACCGTGGGCTGTACGGGTCGCTGTTGGTCTCCCGCTCGACCGGTCCGAAGACCGAACACCTGGCCATCACCGGCCCCCACGGCACCCTCGCCATCGAGCGCGGCACCGCCCGCCTCCTCGCTCCCGGTGGTCAGGTCGTGGAGTCGCTGTTGCAGGAGCCCGCCTGGCCCTGCCCGCCCGCCACCGTGATCGACCGATTCTGCCGAGTCCTCGACGGCACCGCCACCAACCCGTCGGGCCCGGCCGAGCACCTGCCGCACGCCGCGTTCCTGGCCGCCGCCTACGCCTCCACGGCCACCAATCAGCCCGCCGACCCCAAGGAGTATCTGCCATGAACGACTCCACTCTGGCCCTGCTGGGCGGCGCCCCGGCCATCACCGCCTCGGGCCGGCACTTCGCCTGGCCACCGATCACCGAGGCCGACCGCCGGGCGGTGGACCGCCAGTTGGAGACGGCCGTCTCGATCCCGGACCGCTCCGGCGTCGTCGCCGACCTGGAGGACGCCCTCGCCTCCTACCTCGGCGTCCGGCACGTGGTAACCACCTGCACAGGGACAGCGGCGCTGCACTCGATGTACGCGGCCGCCGGCATCGGCCCCGGCGACGAGGTCATCATCCCGGCGCTCACCTTCCACGCCACCGCCACCCCCTTGTTCCACCTCGGCGCCCATCCCGTTCTCGCCGACGTGGACGAGCGCGGCCGACTCGATCTGGAGGAGGCAGCACGCCGTGTCACCGACCGGACGAAGGCGGTGGTGGCTGTGCACCTGTGGGGGCTGCCGGAGGACATGGACGCGTTGACCTCGTTCGCCGATGAGCACGAGCTCATGCTGCTGGAAGACGGCTCACACGCCCACGGCGCCATCTGGAATCGCCAGATGGTGGGCACCTTCGGTACCGCTTCGGCGTTCAGCCTCAACGGGCCCAAGCCGTTGTCCGCCGGCGAGGGCGGCTTCGTCGCCACCGACGACACCGAGCTGTACTACCGGGTACTGCTGCACGGCCAGTACAACAAGCGCTGCCGCCGCGAGATCCCCGCCGCCCACCCGCTCGCGCGCTTCGCCGTCACCGGCATGGGCCTGAAGCTGCGTATCCACCCCTTGGCCGCCGCGCTCGCCCGCGCCCAGCTCACTCGTTTGGAGGACCACCTCGCCGGGCGTCAGGCGGTCGCGCACCGGATGTGCGCTGCGCTGGACGGCGTTCCCGGCATCAGCGTTCCCGACCTGCCGGCGGCGACGCGGCCGTCGTGGTACGCGCTGCCACTGCGCTACGAGTCGGCCGAACTCGACGGCCTGCCCATCGAGAGGTTCCTCGACGCCCTCCACGCCGAAGGCGCCACCGAGGCCGACCGCCCCGGCTCCACCTGCCCGTTGCACGCCCATCCGCTCTTCCGTACCCCGGGCACCCTGCTGCCTGGCTACGCTGACGGCCACGGCCTGCCCGCCGACGGCTTCCCGGCGGCGGAGCACGTGCATGCCACGACGCTGAAGCTGCCAGTGTGGCATCACGCGGGCGACGTTCGCCTCGCCGACGCCTACACCACCGCCATCACCAAGGTCGCCACCAACGCGAAGGACCTCATGTGACCTTCTCCACCGTCAATCCTGACCTGCTGGACGACCTCGCCCGTACCGCCGCACAGGACAGCATCGAGAAGACCGTCGTCGGCGCTGTCATCACCGACCCGGACGACAGGGTGCTGCTGCTGCACCGGCCTGCCGAGGACTACCTGGGCGGGCTGTGGGAACTGCCCTCGGGCGGTGTCGAGCCCGGCGAGAGCCTGACCGACGCCCTGCGGCGCGAGGTCACCGAGGAGACCGGCCTGATCGTGACAGCGGTCGATGACTACCTGGGGCACTTCGACTATCGCTCCGGCTCCGGCCGCCGGACCCGGCAGTTCAACTTCACCGCCGCAGTCACCGGGCAGACCGTCAAGCTCACCGAGCATGACGCGCACCTGTGGGCCGGTGACGGCCGGCAGAGCCAGGTCTCCAGCGCCGTCCAGGCCATCCTGGACACCTGGCGCCGACATCCGGCCTGACCGCCACCGCAGGCAGGGCCCCGGCCGCAGCGCCTCCGTGCAACGGCCGGGGCCTCCGCCGCACGGACCGCCCCGCGGCCGGGCGTACGCCGCTACGGCGAGGGCACCGCGAAAAAATTCCGGACGGCGATGTCGAGAACCCGCGTCCGGCTCCGTCCCCGGGGTGAACGCGACCACAATGGGTCGCACCCGCACCGAGGAGAACGACCATGGCGAAGTACCTGCTGCTCAAGCACTACCGCGGCGCCCCGGCTCCGGTGAACAACGTGCCGATGGACCAGTGGACGCCCGAGGAGATCTCGGACCACATGCGGTACATGAACGACTTCGCGGCCCGGCTGGAGAAGACCGGCGAGTTCGTCGACGGTCAAGCGCTCGCACCCGAGGGCGCGTGGGTCCGCTACGACGGCGAGGGGCGCCCGCCGGTCACCGACGGGCCGTTCGCCGAGACCAAGGACCTCATCGCCGGGTGGATGGTGATCGACGTCGACAGCTACGAACGCGCCGTCCAGCTGGCCGGAGAGCTGTCGGCCGCCCCCGGGGCGGGCGGCAAGCCGATCCACGAGTGGCTGGAGGTGCGCCCGTTCCTGGCCTGCCCTCCCACCATCACCGAGTGACCTCGGCGATGGACGAGGCCCTGCTCCGCAGCCTCACGCCGAGCGTGCTCACCGTCCTCGTCCGCCGCGGAGCCGACTTCGCGGCGGCCGAGGACGCCGTGCAGGACGCGCTGGTCGAGGCGCTCCGCGTCTGGCCCGCCGACCCGCCGCGGGACCCCAAGGGCTGGCTGGTCACCGTGGCCTGGCGCAAGTTCCTCGACGCGACGCGCGCCGACATCGCCCGCCGCCGGCGGGAGGACCGCGTCGAGGAGGAGCCGACGCCCGGGCCGGCGCCCGCGGTGGACGACACCCTCCAGCTCTACTTCCTGTGCGCGCACCCGTCGCTGACCCCGGCATCGGCGGTCGCGCTCACTCTGCGCGCCGTCGGCGGGCTGACCACCCGCCAGATCGCCCGCGCCTACCTGGTGCCCGAGGCGACCATGGCGCAGCGGATCAGCCGGGCCAAGCGCACCGTCTCCGGCGTGCGGTTCGACCGGCCCGGCGACGTCGCCACCGTGCTGCGCGTCCTCTACCTGGTCTTCAACGAGGGCTACTCCGGCGACGTCGACCTCGCCGCCGAGGCCATCCGGCTCACCCGGCGGCTCGCGGCCGCCGTCGACCACCCCGAGGCGGCGGGGCTGCTCGCCCTCATGCTGCTCCACCACGCCCGGCGCGCCGCCCGGACCGCGTCCGACGGCAGCCTGGTGCCGCTCGCCGAGCAGGACCGCGGCCGGTGGGACACCGCGGCGATCGCCGAGGGCATCGGAATCCTGCGGGCGGCCCTCGCCCGCGACCGGCTGGGCGAGTACCAGGCCCAGGCCGCCATCGCGGCACTCCACGCCGACGCGCCCACCGCCGCCGGGACCGACTGGCCGCAGATCGTCGAGTGGTACGACGAGCTCGCGCGCCTGACCGACAGCCCGGTCGTCCGGCTCAACCGCGCGGTCGCCGTCGGGGAGGCCGACGGACCGCGCGCCGGCCTCGCGGCGCTCGCCGCGCTGGACCCCTCCCTGCCGCGCTACACCGCGGTCGCGGCGTACCTCCACGAGCGCGACGGCGACCCGGCGACGGCGGCCCGGCTGTACGCCGAGGCCGCCCACAAGGCACCCGACCTCGCCGAGCGCGACCACCTGACGCGCCAGGCCGCCCGGCTCAACGCCCTCCGACGCCGCTGACGGGTCTCTCCCGGATTTCCCCCGCCGCGCTCAGCGGCGGCCGGCCGCCAGGGTGGTCGCGATGCGGTCGGCGGCCTCCCGCAGGAGGTCGCGGCAGTGGCCGGAGGCCGGGAGGGTCGGGTCCAGGGCGGGGCGCGGGCCGGTGAGGCCGAGGGCGCAGGACGTGGGTTCCGGGCCGGGGCAGTGGATCGTGGTGGCCAGGGAGGCCGTCCCGTGACCGTCCGTGTCGGTGGCGTAGACGAGGCGCCCGTCGTGCGGGGCGGCCAGGGCGCGGGCCAGGGCGCCCGTCGCGGGGCGCGTCTCGCCCGTCTCCAGGCGCTGCGGACTGTTGTCGGGGCGGAAGACGTGGTGGACGATCCGCGCCCCGTCCGGGTGCGCCACCGCCAGGCGGACGCTCATGCCGCTGTGCGCGGCCAGCTTGTCCGCCCAGTTCATGGCGGCGGCACGCAGGTCGTTGCAGTCGGCGGCGGGCCCGCCGAGCGGGCCGGCCGGCCGGAAGGCGCCGTCCGGCTCCCGCCGGACCAGTCCTTCCGCCTCCAGGCTCCGCAGCAGCGCCGTGACACCGTCCTCCGGGTGCCGGTCCAGAAGCCGCAGCGCGGCGGCGGTGCGGCCGGCGAGTGCTTGGTTCCGGTACATGCGGCCCAGGCTAGGAGGGCCGCCGCCGGACGCGGGTCGGCCGAACGGCCGATTCCGCGAGACTGCCGCCATGGATCTTCTCTCGCTGCGATATTTCCGGGCCGTGGCCCGCCACCAGCACATCAGCCGCGCCGCCGAGGAACTCCGGGTCGCCCAGCCGTCACTGAGCCGGACCATCATCCGGCTGGAGTCGGAACTGGGTGTCCCGCTCTTCGGCCGCCACGGTCGCCGCATACGGCTCAACGAGCACGGCGCGGCCTTTCTGCGCCGCGTCGAGCGGATACTGGCCGAGCTCGACGACGCCCGGCGCGAGATGGCGGACGCCGCCGGTGACGGCCCGGGCCGGGTCGCCGTCGCCGCCGAGACCCTGGTCCAGCTGGGCGGGGTGCTGGCCGCCCTCCGCGCCCACCGCCCCGGAGTGGGGGTGCGCCTGTTCCAGGCGCCACCGGAGGCGATGCGGCGCCATCTGCGCTCCGGCGAGGTGGACTTCGCGGTCGCCTCCCAGCCGCTGGCCGGCCCCGGGCTGTGCGCGGTGGAGCTGGTGCGGGAGGAGGTGATGCTGGCCGTGCCGCCCGGGCATCCACTGGCCGGCCGGGAGCGCGTGGCGGTGACGGAGCTGGCGGACGAGGAGTTCGTCAGCACGCGCCCCGGCCACTGGCAGCGCGCCCTGCTGGAGCGGCTCTTCGCCCGCGAGGGGCTCACGCCGAGGGTGGTCTGCGAGGGCGACGAGGCCGCCGCCACGCCCGAGCTGATCGGCGCCGGACTGGGCCTCGGCCTCATGCCGGCCGTCGCGCGGGACACCCTCGGCGGGCGCAGCCCGGTGGTCTGGCTGCGGCTGGACGCCACGGACTGCCACCGGACGCTGAGCCTCGTATGGCGCGAGGACGCCTATCTGTCCCCCGCCGCCCAGGACTTCCGCCGGCTGGCCATGGAAACGGATCATGCCTCCGGGGACATGAGTTCATGGCGGAACAGGTCGTGGAAGGTATGAGGGGCCAGCACTAGCGTCGGGTCCGTCCACCGGTTCCGACGAGGGAGACCAGCGATGAGCCAGCGAGACGACACCCCGGACGGCGGTTTCGACAGCTATGTGGAGGCCGTCCTCGACGCCCTGTCCGAAGGGCCCGCACGGCCGGCCGTCACCACCGCCGAGGGGCGGGTGATCAGCGCGGGCGAGCTCCGGGACCAGGTGCTCCGGCTCGCCGCGGAGCTGGCGGAGCGCGGGGTGGCCCGTGGCACGACGGTCACCCTGCTCACCGGCAACACCGCCGAGGCCCTCGTCGCCCGCTACGCCGCCAATCTCGCCGGCGCGCGCGTCGTCGGCCTCTACGAGGGCATGAGCCCGCCGACCATGGCCGAGATCATGGCGAGCGTGGAGTGCGCCCTCCTGCTGGTGGACGACCGGCGGCACGACACCGCCGAGGAGCTGGGGAAGATCGCCGGCGTTCCCCCGATGCTCGCCCTGGGGCCGGCCGGCTTCGCCGAGGACGTCCTGGCCGCGGCCGCCGATCGGCCCGCCCGGCCGATGGGCGGCCTGGTGGGCCCGGACGACGACTGGTGCGTGCGGCACACGGGCGGCACCACCGGGGTCCCCAAGGGCATCCGGACCACCCACGGCCCGTACCGGCGGAGCCTGGACCACCGGTTCACCGGCGCCGGCGACCCGCCCCGCTTCCTGGCGTGCACCGCGCTCGCCCATCTCGCGGGCGTCTTCATCGACATGACTCTCCGTCAGGGGGGTTCGGCCGTCCTGCGGCACGGCTTCGAGCCCGGGGACGTGCTGGCCACGATCGAGCGCGAGCGCGTCACCCACACCTGGCTGTTGCCGCCGCTGCTCTACCGGCTGCTGGACCACCCGGACCTGCCCGGCACCGATCTCTCCAGCCTGAGCCGGATCAGCTACGGCGGCACCCCCGCCTCGGCGGCCAGGATGCGACAGGCGGCCGAGGCCCTGGGGCCCGTCCTCTACGGTCTGTACGGGCAGGCCGAGGCGCAGCACATCACCGAAGCGGGCCCCGACGAGCAGACGACGACCGGCAGCGGCGGGCATCTGACGGTCGGCCGGGCCGTGCCGGGGGTGGAGATCGCCATCCGGGACCCCGACGGGACGACCCTGCCGCCCGGGGAGCGGGGCGAGGTGCAGGTGCGCACGCCCCAGGTGATGGCCGGCTACTGGAAGCGGCCGGACCTGACGGCGGAGGTGCTGCGGGACGGCTGGGTGCACACCGGCGACGTCGGCTATCTCGACGAGGACGGCCACCTCTACATCGTGGACCGGATCAAGGACATGATCGTGGTCGTCGGGGGCCATGTGTACCCGACGGAGCTGGAGGAGCTGCTGCTGAGCCACCCCGACGTCGCCCGGTGCGCGGTCTTCGGCAGCCGGGACGCGGAGTCGGTGGAGCACGTCCACGCCGCCGTGGTGCCCGTGGCGGGGCGGCGGCCCTCGCTGGAGGAGGTCCGGGAGTTCGTCATCTCCCGCAAGGGGCGCCTCTACGCCCCCGAGTCCCTGCATCTGATGCCCGACATCCCGCTGACGGCGGCGGGCAAGCCGGACAAGCGGCTGCTGCGGGAGCGGCTGGCGGGCTGAGGCCCGCCGGACCGGTCGTCGCACGGCCCGGCGGGCGCGGTCTAGGCCGTCAGTCGTTCCGCCGGGTCCAGGTCCGCGACACAGGCGCCGGCCAGGGTGTCCATGGACAGCCCCAGCGCGTTCGCCAGCGCCGAGATCGTGAAGAACGCCGGTGTCGGCGCCCGGCCGGTCTCGATCTTCCGCAGGGTCTCGGAGGACAGCCCGGCGCGGGCCGCCACCTCCACCATGCTGCGCTCACCGCGGGCCTCGCGCAGCAGCTCGCCCAGCCGCTCGCCGCGCTGCCGCTCCCAAGGGGTCAGAGGAGTCCTCACCATGCCCACGATCCTAGTGGGCGTGATACTAATACCGGTATAAGAATTGGTTGATCACCGGCGGGGAGTCAGTGGACATGGTGGAGATGAAGACGGACGCGGCGCTTACGGCCATGCGGGAGGCGGGCCGCGTCGTGGCGCACGCGCTCGCCGCCGTCGAGGAGGCCGCGGCCGTGGGGGTGAGCCTGCGGGAGCTGGACGGGGTGGCCCGTGACGTCCTGGAGAAGGCCGGGGCCACATCGCCCTTCCTCGGCTACCGGCCCTCGTTCGCGCCCGTGCCGTTCCCCGGGGTGATCTGCGCGTCGGTCAACGACGCCATCGCCCACGGCGTCCCCGACGACTACCGGCTGCGCGACGGCGACCTCGTCAGCGTCGACTGCGGCGCGATGCTGGACGGCTGGGCCGGCGACGCGGCGGTCAGCTTCACCGTCGGCACGCCCCGGCCGGCCGACGCGGAGCTGATGGAGACCACCCGGCGCGCCCTCGACGCGGGCATCGCCGCCGCCACCGTCGGCCACCGCGTCGGCGACATCTCCCACGCCATCGGCGCCGTCGCCCGGGCCGCCCGGCTGGGGATGCCCGCCGACTTCGGCGGGCACGGCATCGGCCGCCGGATGCACGAGGACCCGCACGTCCCCAACCGGGGCCGGGCCGGGCGCGGCTTCCCGCTGCGGCACGGGCTGGTGCTGGCCATCGAGCCGATGCTCATCGCGGGCGGCCGCGACGACTACGCCACCGCGGCCGACGGCTGGACCCTGCGCACGGCCGACGGCAGCCGCGCCGCCCACTTCGAGCACACCGTCGCCATCACGGACGACGGCCCGCGCGTCCTGACCCTCCCCTGACGGGCGGGTGGGACCCGCACCGGCTCACGTGACGGCGCCCGCCGCCGGCAGCGCCCCGCACAGCGCCTCCAGCGCGCCCGCGAAGGCGTGCTCGGGCGGAGTGCCGTACCCCACGACCAGGCCGTCGCCCGGCACCCCGGCCGCCTCCCCGTACCGGTAGGTCCCGAGCCCCTCCACGGCCAGCCCCCGCCGGGCGGCGGCCCGGACGACGGCCCGCTCCGTGCCCGGCGGGAGCTCCAGCACCGCGTGCAGCCCGGCCGCGATCCCGGTGACCCGGACGTGCGGGGCGGTCTCCGCGAGGGCCGCGACGAGCCGGTCGCGGCGCCGCCGGTAGTGGCGGCGCATCCGGCGGACGTGGCGGTCGTAGGCGCCCGAGGCGATGAACTCGGCGAGGGTCAGCTGCTCCAGCGCGCTCGTCCAGGACTCCCGCTCGCCCTTCGCCTCCAGCACCGCGTCCACGAGGTGCCCCGGCAGCACCATCCACCCCACCCGCAGCGCGGGGGAGAGGCTCTTGCTGGCCGTGCCGAGGTAGACGACCCGCTCCGGGTCGAGGCTCTGGACGGCTCCGACGGGCCGGCGGTCGTAGCGGAACTCGCCGTCGTAGTCGTCCTCCAGCACCAGCCCGCCCGATCTCCGCGCCCAGTCGACGAGCGCGACCCGTCGCCCGGGGTGGAGGGGGCCGCCGGTCGGGAACTGGTGGGCGGGGGTGAGCAGGGCCGCGCTCACACCGGTGGCGGGCAACACGTCGACCCGCGCGCCGTGTTCGTCGATGGGCAGGGTGACCGTCCGCAGCCCGGCCTCGGTGAGGAGGCCACGATGGAAGCCGAGCCCGTACGACTCCACGGCGACCGTCCCCTCCAGCACCCGGCCCAGCAGTCGCAGGGCGTTGGCGAAGCCGCCGCAGACGACCACGCGTTCGGGGTCGGTCCGTACGCCGCGCGCCCGTGCGAGGTAGTCGGCCAGGGCGTGGCGCAGCTCGGGGCGGCCCCGGGGGTCGCCGGGCCCGAAGGCCTCGCTGGGCGCGGCCGTCAGGGCGCGGCGGGTGGCGGCGACCCAGGCGGTGCGGGGGAAGCAGGACGCGTCGGGGGTGCCCTGCACCAGATCGTGGACGGGGCCGCGGGGCGGGGTGGGGGCCGTGGGGCGGTGGAGGCGCTCGGCGCGGGGCGGCTCCGCCCGGTGGGCGACCCGGGTGCCGGAGCCCTGCCGGGCGGTGAGCCAGCCCTCGGCGACGAGTTCGGCGTACGCGTCGGCGACGGTGTTGCGGGCCAGGCCCAGGTCGGCGGCGAGGGAGCGGTAGGGCGGGAGCCGGGTGCCGGGCGTCAGCCGGCCCGTGCGGACGGCGTCGCGCAGGGCCCGGATCAGCGCGCCGCGCCGCCCTCCGGGGCCGTCCGGCAGCTCCAGGTGGAGATCGCCGCCGGGGCCGCCCAGGACCGTCCCACGGGTGGGATCAGCGGCGGGACCAGCGGAATTGACCATCGCGTTCACTCGTGAATTGCACCACGGATGATCATCCGCGAGATCCCCGGCATGGACCGACGGCCGGCGGCGGCATCGCGCGAGGGGTCAGACCCTGCGGAAGCGGTCGCGGTACGCGGCCGGGGACACCCCCGTCTCGCGGACGAACGCGCGGCGCATCGTCTCGACCGTGCCGAAGCCGCACCGCCCGGCGATGGCGTCGACGCTGTCCGGCGTGCTCTCCAGCAGGGCCCGCGCCGCCGCGACCCGGGCCCGTTCCACGTACGCGCCGGGGCTGGTCCCCACCTGCTGGCTGAACAGCCTGCTGAAGTGGCGCCGGCTCATGCCCAGGCGCGCGGCGAGCGTGGGCACCGACCGGTCGCCCGCCGGGTGGGCGTCGATGTCCTCGACCAGCTCGCGCAGGGCGCCCCCGCGCGGCGGGTCGCCGCGCGTCCAGGTGCTGAACTGGGACTGGCCGCCGGGGCGCTGTATGAAGACGACCAGGAACTTGGCGACGGCACGGGCCGCCTCCGGGCCGAGGTCGTCCTCCAGCAGCGCCAGGGTGAGGTCGATGCCCGCCGTCACCCCCGCCGAGGTCACGACCGCGCCGTCCCGGACGAAGATGGCGTCCGGCTCGACCGATACCTCCGGATACCCGGCGGCCAGTTCGGAGCAGAACGCCCAGTGGGTGGTGGCCCGCCGCCCGTCCAGCAGACCGGCCTCGGCCAGGACGAACGCCCCCGTGCACACCGAGCCCGTCCGCCGCGCCCCGGTGGCGAGCCGCCGTACGTGGCGGACCAGTTCGCGGTCCGACGCGGCGGCGGCGTAGCCCCGGCCGCCGGCCACCATCAGGGTGTCCGGCGGCTTGCGGATCCGGGTCAGGTCCGCCGAGACGCCCAACTGCGCGTCGGCGGAGGTGAGCACGGACCGGCCGCCCAGCGAGGCCAGGCGCACCCGGTAGCCGCCGTCCCCGTCGCCACCGGCCCGGTCGAGGACGTCCAAGGGCCCCGCGACGTCCAGCAATTGCACTCCGTCGTACACGACGATCAGGACGTCGCGCGTCACCACCTTGCCGCTCACGGGCCCATCATCGAGCGCCTCCCCGGGGGCGCACGGCCGAACGGGTCAACGATCACCTTTATGGAGCAATGGCCTTTTTTCGGGTCATAAGGCGCGCTGTGCCATGAGCGGTGACCCCGGGCCGGTCACGGCCGTCCCAGCGGTTGCGGCACCCCGCCCGGCCCCTAGGGTGGAAGACAGCCATGAAGCGAGACCCCGGCCCCGAGGTGCCCGGGGCGGCCCCGGCCCTGCCCCGCGGTGTGCGCCCGCTCGTCGTGGCGGCCTATGTGCTGCTCGCCGCCGCCGTCGCGCTGGACCTCGCCACCAACCCCTCGCTGACCTTCTCCCCGGTGCTGGCCACCGCCCCCGCGCTCGCCGGCCTCGGCACCCGTAGCGCCCGCGTCCCCCTGGCGACCGGGCTGATCGCGCTGCTGCTCGTCGCCCCGCTGGCCTTCGCCGACCCCGGCGTCACCCTGCCCGTCCACCTCACGGCCGGGGCCACCGTCCTGGCCATCACCTGCGTCTCCACCGCCAACGTCGTCCTCGTCTCGACCCGAGAGCGCCAGCTGCTCCGGTCCCGCTCGATCGCCGAGGCCGCCCAGCGCGCCCTGCTGCGTCCCGCGCCGGAGCGGATCGGCGGCCTGCGGGTCGCGGTGCGCTACGCCTCGGCGGCGGCCGAGGCGCGGGTGGGCGGCGATCTGTACGAGGTGCTGGGCACCCCGTACGGGACGCGGCTGCTGCTCGGCGACGTACGGGGCAAGGGGCTGGCCGCCGTGGAGACCGCCGCCGACGTCCTCGGCGCCTTCCGGGAGGCCGCCCAGGTCGAGCCGGGGCTCGACGGGGTCGCCCGGCGGCTGGACGCCACGGTCGTCCGGCGCGGGGCCGGGGAGGAGTTCGTGACGGCCGTGCTCGTGGGGGTGTCGGCGGGGGACGGCGCGGCGGAGCTGGTCGACTGCGGGCACCTGCCGCCGCTGCTGTGGCGCGCGGGCGAGGTGGCCGAGATCCAGTCGCCCACGCCCGACCCGCCGCTGGCGCTGCGGCAGCTGGACCCCGGCCCGTACCACGTCCTGCGCACCCCCTTCGCGCCGGGCGACACGCTCGTGCTCTACACGGACGGGGTGACGGAGGCGCGCGACGCGACCGGCACGTTCTACCCGCTGGGCGAGCGGCTGGCGGCGCTGCCGGACCTGACGCCGGGACAGCTGGCGGACCGGATCGTGGCCGATCTGCGGGACTATACGGGGGGCGAGCTGGCGGACGACGCCGCGCTGCTGATCGTCCGTAGGGAAAAACGATAATAGAAAGGCAACCTTGCAAGGCGGCCTTCTGGGAAGTTAGCCTTCCTATATGTCGCCTTCCTCGTCCGGGCCATCCGGATCCATAGGCTTCGGCCCTCGCTTCGTGGTGCCGATCGTCATCGGGTCGATGCTCAACCCGGTCAACTCGACCATGATCTCCACGGCCCTCGTCCCCATCGGCCGCGCGCTCGGCACGGGCGCGGCCGGCACCGCCTGGCTGGTCTCCGGCCTCTACGCGGCCAGCGCCGTCGCCCAGCCCGCGATGGGCAAGGTCGCCGACCGGTTCGGTCCCCGCCGCGTCTACGCGGCCGGGCTGGTCCTGGTGGCCCTGGCCGGGCTCGCCGCGCTCCGGGCGGGCTCGCTGGGGCAGCTGGTCGCGGTGCGGGTGGCCCTGGGGGTGGGGACCTCGGCCGCCTACCCCGCCGCGATGGCTATGATCCGCGCCCAGTCCGCCCGCCTCCGGCGGGAACCGCCGGGCGGCGTCCTCGGCGCCCTCACCATCGCCGGCCTCGCCAGCGCGGCGGTCGGCCCGGCCCTCGGCGGACTGCTGACCGGACTCGCCGGATGGCGCGCCATCTTCGTCGTCAACGTCCCGCTCGCGGTGGTGGGGCTCCTGCTCACCCTGGCCTGGCTGCCCCGGGACACCCCGCGCCCGGCCGGCGAACGGGAGTCCGCCTGGACGGCCCTCGACCCGCTGGGCGCCACCCTGTTCGCCGGGGCCGCCCTGCCCGCCGTGCTCTTCCTGATGCGCCTCGATCACCCCCGGTGGTCCCTGCTCGCGCTGGGGGGCGCCCTCGCCGCGGCGCTCGTCGCCTGGGAGCTCCGTGCCCGCCGCCCCTTCCTCGATCTGCGGATGCTGGCGGCCAACCGCCCCCTGGTGCGCACCTACGCCCGCTACGCCACGGCCTTCCTCGTCCTCTACTGCGTCCTCTACGGCTATGCGCAATGGCTGGAGGAGCCGGCGGGCCGTTCGACGACGACCGCGGGGCTGCTGATGCTGCCGATGTCGGTGGTGGCGGCCGTGGCCTCCTGGCTGGGCTCGCGCCGCAAGCGGGTGCGCGGCCCGCTGCTGCTGGGCACCGGCGCGATGGTGGTGGCCACCGGGGTGCTGCTGTGCGCCGGGCCGGACAGCCCCGTGGTGCTCCTCGTCGTCCTCGGCGCCCTCTTCGGGCTGCCCAACGGGCTGAACGCCGTGGGCAATCAGACCGCCCTGTACGCCCAGGCCCCCGCCGAGCAGACGGGCACCGCCGCCGGCCTCTTCCGCACCGCGCAATACACGGGCGCCATCGCCGCCTCCAGCCTGATCGGCCTGTTCTACGGGGACCGCGCCACCACGTCCGGCCTCCACGCCCTCGCCCTTGTCCTGGGCGCGCTGAGCGTGCTCCTGCTGGTGGCGACCCTGGCGGACCGCGACCTGCCGCGCGGCCAGGGCGACGCGGGGTGAGGTCCGCCCGGACCCGTTCGCCCCGGCCCCGGACCACCGGCCGTTCGAAAGGTACCCTTGCTTGATGATGGACCGAGAGCAGCCCACCGCCGCCCCCGCCCCGTCCGCCGAACTGACCGAGGCGGCCGCCCGGCTCCGTGTGCTCACCGGGCAGTTGACGCGCCGTCTGCGCGCGGCCTCCGAGGGCACGGACGTGACGCTTTCGCAGGCCGCCGCCCTCAGCAGGCTCGACCGCGAGGGGCCCGCCACCACCGTGGCCCTGGCCCGCGCCGAGCGCGTGCGCCCGCAGTCGATGGGCGCGACCCTCGCCGCCCTGGAGGAGGCCGGCCTCGTCGAGCGCTCCCCGCACCCCAGCGACCGCCGCCAGGCCATCATGTCCCTCACCGACCAGGGCCGCCTCCGGCTGGCCGAGGTCCGCCGGGAGCGCGAGGGCTGGATCGCCCGGGCCCTGGCGGAGCGCCTGGACGAGCGCGAACAGGCCGTGGTCGTCGAGGCGCTCGGCCTCCTCGCGCGCCTGGCCGAGGACGACTGAACCGCGCGCGTGACGGTCGCGGCGGAGCCGGGCCAGTGCCTTTCGGCCGGTGGGCGCCGGACGGCGGCGTGACCGCCCGGCGCGCGAGGCGACCCTTGCCGGACCGGGCCGGACCGTGCGGGCTATTCGGTCGTCACCTGCGTGCTCGCCGCCACGGGCGCGCTGCCGGAGACCGCGCACTCCACCGTCACACCGAAGACGTGCACCTTCGCCGTGCCGGGGCTGAAGGTCGTGGTGCCGGCGCTGTCGAGCTTGACGGAGGCCGTGCCGCCGGTGAGGGTCACGCCCGAACCGCTCGGCACCGGGTCGGGGTTGGTGAAGCCGGTGGCCGTCACGGTGCCGGACGCTGCGCCGCCGAGGGTCAGGTCGAGTTCCCCGGTGACGGCCCGCGCGGGGACGTTGATCGGCACCTTCAGCTGGGTGCTGGCCTCGACGGTGAGGTCCGCCGTGCCGCCCTGCGGGACGCTCGCGGGAGCGGTCACGGTGACCTGCAGCGACTGGACGTCGCTGGGGGCGCCCGGTCCGGTGCAGGTGTAGCTGACGGACACCGTGTCCGCGGCGGCGGACGTCGTGCCCAGGCCGAGGCCGGCGCTCGCCAGGGCGGCCACGAAGGCCGCGGTGGCCGCGACGCGCCCGCGGTGCCGGTTGCCGATGGTGGATGTGTTCATCGCCGTACTCCCTTCCGGCCGGGAGCGGCACTCGCGGCCACCGCCGGCTGCGAAGAGCGGGGGTTGATGTGAACACGACATCAGTCGCACGGGAAGGTGCAGAAGTCAACGGACTCCCGGGCCCGGCGGGGCGGCGCCGACGGTAATCGGCCATGTCGGTGGGGTCCCCTAGGCTTACGCACATGGAGACAGAGGGAGGGGCGGTACGGATCGACGCCTGGATCTGGTCCGTACGGCTCGCCAAGACCCGCTCGGCCGCCGCCGCGGCCTGCCGCGCCGGGCACGTCCGGCTCAACGACGAACGGGCCAAGCCCGCCCAGACCGTCCGGCCCGGGGACGAGGTGCGGGTGCGCCAGGAGGGCCGGGAACGGGTCGTGGTCGTCAAGCGCCTGATCCGCAAGCGCGTCGGCGCGCCCGTCGCGGTCGAGTGCTACGAGGACAACAGCCCGCCGCCCCCGCCGCGCGAGGCCGTCGCCCCCGCCGGTGTCCGCGACCGGGGCGCGGGCCGGCCGACGAAGCGCGACCGGCGCGAAATGGAGCAGCTGCGCGGCCACTGACGGAAAACGTGGGATTTCCGTTCCCCGTGGGGAACCATCAGCTGTGGACGGCCCTCTCTGAGGCCGGACGCGTACACACGTACGCCGAGCACGGGATACACACCCACATCGCGGGGGGCGGTACATGACATTCAAGGTCGCGCAGCGGCGGTCGTCGGCGGTACGGAAGGCCACGGTCAGAACGGCGGCCGCGCTGGCCGCCGGCCTGGCGCTCGTCATGGGCACGGCGGCGCCGGGCCAGGCCGCCGCCACACCGGCCGGGGGCGCCGCCCCGGCCAAGGCCGGCTGCGACACCCCGGACCGGGCCGGTGCCGCGAGCGCCGCGCCCGCGTGGGCCGCCGCGCACCAGCCGGCGCCCGTGCCGGCCCTCACCGGGACGGCCGCGCAGGGCTTCGCGTACGGCATGCCGGGCCAGCTGCCCATCGGGCTGTGGTCGGAATCCGGTGTCACCCTGCGCACGCCCGTCACCAAGGGCACGGTCCGGCTGGACGTCGCCAGCAAGGGTTTCAGCACCGACTCCCTGACGGTGCAGCGCTATGAGCCGCGCGACCGCCGCTGGGTCGACCTGGACACCAAGCCGGGCTCGGAATCCTTCCCCACCCGAGGCGTCCTCACCTTCCCGGTGACCGCGCCGGACGCGAGCGCCAAGCACCCGGTCGGCATCGCCCTGCGGCTCCAGGACCTCGACCGGCCCGGCACCCTCACGGTCGCCGCCTCCCTCGACGACGGCCGGGGCCACACCTACCGCGCCCCCGTCCGTACCGCCGAGGCCACCCGGCCGAAGGTCACCGTGACGGGTTGGGACCGGGGCGCCACCCTGCGGCGCGGGGGGACGGGGCGCGTCGTCACGGTCACCGTGAAGAACACCACCGACCGGGCCTACCCGGCCCTGAACGGCTCGTACTTCGCCTACGGCGCGGGCGGCTCGCACGTCCTGACGCCCAAGGACCTGACGCTGTCCCAGTACCGCTCGGACCGCGGCTGGGTGGGCGTCCCGCTGGTCGCGGGCGGCTGCGACCCGGGCATGAGCGCCGCCCTGCTGCCCACCACCGGCAAGCGCGTCCTCGCCCCGGGCGAGACGGCCGTCTACCGGCTGAAGGTCGCCGTCGCCCGGACGGCCCCGCGCGACGTGACCCGCGCGGACGCGGGAATCTCCGTCGGCAACGGCGACGCGTCCTTCCACTCCCAGCAGCTGCCCTTCACGATCCCTCAGGGACGCTGACCCGGGCCCGGGCCCGCACCCGGGCCGGGGAAGACCACGGCCGCCCAGTCCGGCGGGGGAGGCGGCGGCTCCGCCGCCTCCCCCGCCGGACTGGCCCGTCCCGTGCGCCGCAGCGCGGTCACGAACCGCAGACAGCTGTCGAAACGGTCGTCCGGCGCCTTGGCCAGCGCCGTCGCCAGGACGTCGTCGACGTCCGGGGGCAGCCCCGGCAGCAGCTCCGAGAGCCGTGGCGGCGGCTCGTACTGATGGGCCCACAGCAGCGCCATGTCGTCCTCGCGCCGGAACGGCGGCGCCCCCGTCAGCATCTCGAAGACGACGCAGGCCAGGCTGTAGACGTCGCACCGCCCGTCCACCGGCTTGCCGGAGATCTGCTCCGGCGCGACGTAGTCCAGCGTGCCGACGAACTGGCCCACCCGCGTGTAGCCGGTCAGCGACAGGGACTTCTTCGTGAGCCCGAAGTCGGTGAGGTACACGTGCTCGGGGTGCTCGGCGTCGGTGCCCTCGGCCACCAGGATGTTGCCGGGCTTGACGTCCCGGTGGACCAGGTCGTGGGCGTGCGCGGCGTCCAGGGCGGAGGCGACCTGCCCGGCGATCCGGGCGGTGACGGACAGCGACAGCGGTCCCTCGCGGTCGAGGAGGGCCCGGAGGTCCTGGCCGGGCACGTAGCGCATGGCGATGTAGAGGACGCCCTCCACCTCACCGGCCTCGAACACCGGCACGATGTGGGGGTGGTCGATGGCGGCGGCCACCCTCGACTCATGGCTGAAGCGACGGCGGAAGGTGTCGTTGCGGGCGAGCTCGGGGGCGAGGAGCTTGAGGGCGACGGTGCGGTCGAGCCGGAGGTCCGTGGCGCGGTAGACGACGGCCATGCCGCCGCGGCCGATCTCGCCCTCGACGCGATAGCTCGCGACCTGATGCCCGATCAGCCCCCCGGGCCCGGCCCCGAGCGACACATCGGGCCGCACGGCCCGCGCCTCCCCCTCGCCGGCCATCACCGCCCCCCACCGTCGGAGCCGGCCGGAGCGGGACCTCCGCCGTCCAGCCGCGTCGCCCCGGGTCCGGGCCCGGTGGGGCCCGGGCCGGCGGCGGGGCCGCCGGCGTCGAGGCGGGTCGAGCCCGCGCTCGCGGCGCTCGCCCACGCCGGGCCGCCGCTCGCGTCCCGGTCCGGGGACGGTTCGCCGCCCGCGACGGTCGTCATCGTCGCGCCGTCGCTGTAGCACCAGCGGTCGTGCGCCGCGTCGTACAGCCAGACCTCCTCGCCCGCCACGACCACCCCGATCCGCAGGCCCCGCGTCGTGAGCCGGAACGTCTCGCCGTCCGTCCGGCCCGCCGTCAGGTCCTCCACCGCCTGCCGGTAGCGCCCCAGCGTCTCCTCCACCCCGGCCAGCAGCTCGCGCGCGTCCGCCGTGCGGACGAGCGCCCCGCCCGTGCCGGGCGGCCGCTGCGGCAAGGTGACCAGCAGCCGGGCGTCCACCCACGCCGACCATCCGTTGGAGCACAGCACCTGACCCCAGTCGCCGTGCCGGGTCAGCAGCCGCACCGGCAGCAGCGGGTCCAGCGGCTCGCTGGGGACGGCCGCGTCGGGTGTCGCCCACGTCGGCAGGCCCTCGTTCGGCACGACGTGGGTCGGCTGGAAACCGGGGACGTCCGGCACCGCGCCGGACGGCAGGGGGACCGTACTCATGGCGGCGCCGTCACTTCCGCATGACCGCAGGCTCGTGGCGGCGCAGCAGCCGGGCGACCAGGAACGCGAAGACCAAGGACAGCACCACCATCATGCCCATGTCGAGCAGCCACGTGCCGACGGCGTGCCGGAAGAGCGGGTCGGCCCCGCTCCCGCCCTTCGGCGGGAGCTGGCCGGACTCGGGCGGGATATGGGTGAAGTCGATGGTCGAGTTCATCGCGGCCAGCGCCCAGCGCGACGGCACCAGCCAGGAGAGCTGCTCCAGCACCAGCCTGCCGTTGAGCTCGATCATCCCGCCGCAGAAGACGACCTGGACGAGGGTGATGAGCACCAGCAGCGGCATGGTGACCTCCTCCCTGCGCACCAGCGCCGACACCAGCAGGCCCAGCAGCATGGAGGTGAACGACAGCAGCGCCAGGGCGAGCGTCATCTCCAGCAGCGGCGGCATGAGCACGCCCTGCCCCTTCGGGGCACGGGTGTCCACCCCGCCCAGCCCCACCACGCCCAGGACGATCGCCTGCGCCACCGTGATCACGCCCAGCACCAGGATCTTCGACATCACATACGCGGACCGGGACAGCCCGACGGCACGCTCCCGCCGGTAGATGACGCGTTCCTTGACGAGTTCGCGCACGGCGTTGGCCGCGCCCGTCAGCACGCCTCCCACGCAGAGGATCAGCAGCACGGTGTTGGCCTTGTCGGCGGAGGCGAAGCGGGTGCCGGAGGACAGCCGGGCCATGGCGCCGGTGAGGAAGGGCAGCGCGACCATGATGATGAGGAAGGTCCGGTCGGTGCTGAGCGCCATCACATAGCGGCGCATCAGGGTCCACAGCTGGGCGCCCCAGGTCTGCGCCTTGGCCGGCGCGGGGGCCGCCTCCGGCGCGGGCGGCGCGCCCAGGCGCGGCTGGTCGGTGGCGGAGGCGATGTACTGCCGGTGGTGGGCCGAGGAGCGGTACTCGCCCGCCCAGTCCCGGTCCCTGTCGTTCTCGAACGCCTCGAAGGCCTCGGGCCACTGGCCGAAGCCGAAGAATCCGGGCATGTCCCCGGGCGGCCCGTAGTAGGCGGTGCGCCCGCCGGGGGCGAGGAACAGCAGCCGGTCGCAGACGTCCAGGCTGAGCACGCTGTGGGTGACGACGATGACGGTGCGGCCGTCGTCGGCGAGGCCGCGCAGCATGTTCATCACCGAGCGGTCCATGCCCGGGTCGAGGCCGGAGGTCGGCTCGTCGAGGAAGAGCAGTGAGGGCTTCGTCAGCAGCTCCAGCGCCACGCTGACGCGTTTGCGCTGGCCGCCGGAGAGGCTGTGGATGGGCTGGTCGGCGCGCTGCTCCAGGCCCAGTTCGCCGATGACCTCCTCGACCCGGGCCCGGCGTTCGGCCTTGGCGGTGTCGCCGGGGAAGCGCAGCTCGGCGGCGTAGTTCAGGGCCCGGCGCACGGTCAGCTGGGTGTGGAGGATGTCGTCCTGGGGGACGAGCCCGATGCGGGCCCGCAGCTCGGCGTAGTCCCGGTAGAGGTCGCGGCCGTCGTAGAGGACGGTGCCCCGGTCGGCGGGGCGCAGCCCGGTGAGGGCGTTGAGGAGGGTCGACTTCCCGGCGCCGCTGGGGCCGACGACGGCGAGCAGGGTCTTGGCGCCGACGGGGAAGGAGACGTCGTCCAGCAGGGTCTTGCGGCCCTCGTCGACCTGGACGGAGAGGTCCTGCACGTCGAGCGAGACCTCGCCGGTGTCGACGTACTCCTGGAGCTGGTCGCCGACCAGGCTGAACGCGGAGTGGCCGATGCCGATGATGTCGCCGGGCCCGACGAGGGCGCGGTGCACCGGGTGGCCGTTGAGGTAGGTGCCGTTGTGGCTGCCGAGGTCGACGATCTCGTAGTCGCCGTCGGCCAGCGCGCGCAGCTCGGCGTGGGTCCGGGAGACGATCAGGTCGTCGAGGACGAGGTCGTTGTCGGCGGCGCGGCCGATCCGTACGGTGCGGGTGGGCAGGGGGCGTACGGAGGTGGGCTGCCGGAAGGTGCTGGTGCCCGAGGGGTGGGAGACGGCGGAGGGCCGGTCGGCGGCGCGCTGCAGGGCCTCGGTGACGTGGACGGCGGGCCCGTCGGAGGGGTTGCCGAAGCGGACGACGCTGCCGGGGCCCACGTCGAGCGAGGCCACGCGATGGCCCTCGGCGTAGGTGCCGTTGGTGCTGCCGGTGTCCTCGAGCGTCCAGTGGTCCGCGACGGCGCGCAGGACCGCGTGGTGCCACGAGACGCGCCCGTCGTGCAGCACGATGTCGCTGAGGGGGTCGCGCCCCACGTGGTAGACCCTGTCGGGGCTCATCACCCGCGAGCCGCCGTCGGCCTCGACGACGAGCTCGGGCGCGGAGGGCGCGACCGACCGCTCTCCCATGGGTCCAGGCTACGGCCGACCGTCGCCGCCCGCCTTCCGGCGGTGGCGGACGGGGGCAAGGGGAGACGGATGGCCGGGGGACGGCCGGGGAAGGGAGCGCGGGAGCGGTGGCGGAGGAATCCGGAGGGCTGCCCGTCTTCGTCTACGGGACGTTGCGTCCCGGGCGGCACAATCACGACCGCTTCCTGCGCGGCCGGACGGTCGCGGAGGAACCCGCGCGGCTGCGGGGCGCGGTGCTGTACGAGGGGCCGGGCTATCCGTACGCGGTGGCGGAGGCGGAGGGCGAGATCCGCGGTGAGCTGATCACCGTGGCGCCGGGGGAGTACATCCAAGTGCTGGCCGCGCTCGACGCGCTGGAGGACTACGTGCCGGGCGATCCCCTCAATCTCTACGAGCGCGTGGTGGGAGACGTGCTGGTGGAGGGCGGCGGTCCGGTACGGGGGTGGGTGTATCTCGCGGCGGACCGGGTGGCGCGCCGGCTGCGGGCGTCGGGAACCAGGGTGCCGGGCGGCGACTGGCGGGGTGGCGGCGGGCCCCGTCTCACATAGTGATCAGTTGGCCAACGGCGGCAACCTTTCGGCGCGTTGCCGCATCCTTCCCCATAAGTCGACAGGAAGTTGCGCTGTCGTAACGGTGTGTTGGGTATTTGTAAACGATAGATCAACTGTTCGGACAAGAAGCCTCTTCGCTCTTTTCATGGGCATGCCAATGGGTGCATGGTCATCCACGGGACCTGGACCAGGGGTCCCCGTGGTGCGGCAGAACCGGCACCGCGTGCACGCAGGCGGTCCGGTCACCCGAACCGCCCTCATGGCAAAGGGCGCTGAAACGTGCGTACATCCCCCACGAACCTCATATCGGCCTCGACCGGCAGACGCGCGCTGACCATCGCCGTCACGGTCGCCGCCGCGGCGACCATGGCCGGCACGGCCGCGGCCGACACCCTCCCCTCCCGCTCCGCGGTCAAGGCCCCGGCCGCGACCGCCGCGGCCGGCGGTGTCCAGGCGGACGTCGTCAAGGCCGCGCGGAGCGCCGCCGTCGCGAACGCGGCGGCCACCGGCGTCACTTCGGCGGACACGCTGACCGCCAAGGACGTCCTCACCGACCCCGAAGGGAAGCGGCACGTCCGCTTCGAGCGGTCGCAGCACGGCGTCGCCGTCATCGGTGGCGACCTGGTCGTCCACCTGGACGCGAAGAACTCCTACCTGGGCGTGACCCGTTCGGCCAACCGCCAGGTCACCGTCCCCAGCGTCACTCCCAAGCTGAGCGCCTCCGACGCCGCCGCCAAGGCCGCCGCGTCGGCCGACGGCACCGCCGCCGGCAAGCCCGAGCTGGTGGTGGACGCCCGCGCCGAGGCGGCCGTCCTCGCCTACCGGGTGACCGTCACCGGCACCCCGAAGACCGAGGAGGGCGCCGCCCACTCGGTGCTCGTCGACGCCGCGTCCGGCAAGGTCATCAGCAAGACGCCGCTCTCCGACGCGTTCATCTCGCCCGCCCTGAAGGCGAAGCTGCGCGAGCAGGGCGCCCAGGCCACGCCGCGCGCCAACACCAAGCCCCTGCCCGGGCCGGTCAAGCCCGCCGCGGGCGCCTTCCCGGCGCAGGCCACCGGCAGCGGCTCCTCGATCTTCGTCGGCAACGTGCCGCTGATCACGACGCAGACGGCCACGAGCTCCTTCACCTTGAAGGACCCCAGCCGCGGCAACGCCGAGACCCGCAACGCGGGCCGGCAGCAGCTGGGCACCTTCAGCAGCGGCAAGGCCTTCACCGACAGCGACAACAAGTGGGGCAACGGCACCACGTCGGACTCCGCCAGCGCCGCGGTGGACGCCCAGTACGGCATCACCGCCACGTTCGACTACTACAAGAAGACGTTCGCCCGGAACGGCATCAAGAACGACGGCGTCGGCCCGCACGCCCTCGTCCACTTCGGCAGCAACGTCGGCAACGCCTTCTGGTCCCCCGACTGCGGCTGCATGCTCTACGGCGACGGCGACGGAAAAACGTTCAAGCAGCCGCTGGTCGCCCTGGACGTCACCGGCCACGAGCTGACCCACGGCGTCGTCGAGGCCACCGCGAACTTCCAGCCCACCCGCGTCGACGACGACCAGAATCAGTTCGGCGAGGCGGGCTCGCTCAACGAGTCCTTCGCCGACATCTTCGGCACCGGCGTGGAGTTCGCCACCAACAACCCGGCCAACCCGCCGAACTACCTCCTCGGCGAGAAGCTCGGCCTCCAGCAGACCTTCCTGCGCCGCCTCGACAAGCCGTCGCTGGACAAGCTCGAGGGCACGGTCGACTACTGGGACGAGGGCTCCTACGACCGCGAGGTCCACGCGGGCTCCGGCGTCTCCTCGCACGCCTTCTACCTGCTGGCCGAGGGCAGCGGCAAGAAGACGATCGGCGGTTTCTCGTACGACTCGCCGACCTACGACGGCTCCACGGTGACCGGCATCGGCCGCGCCAAGGCCGAGCAGATCTTCTACCGCGCCCTGAGCCGCTACCTGGTCTCCACCAGCGACTTCCACGACGCCCGCAAGGCCACCCTGCAGGCGGCCGCGGACATCTACGGCCAGGACGGCGCGGAGTACAAGGCCGTCGACGCCGCGTGGGCGGGCGTGAACGTCACCGAGGCGAACACGCCCTCGGTGAACGCCAATCTCAAGCGCTGACGCCGGCGCCTCCGGCGCCGGCTGAACGAACGGTGCGGCGCGTGACGCGTCAGGGGTGACGTCACGCGCCGGGCGCCGACCGGGCACCCCGGTCGGCCCGGGTCGTGGGGCCGTGGCCGACGGGAGACCGCCGGGCACGGCCCCACGTGCATGGCCGGGCGGGATGCCCGCCCGGCGGGCCGGCCGGAGGCCGGTGGGTCCGCCTCGCCGGGCCGGACTCGTCCCGCCGGCCCGGGGGGTGTCGTGCCGGACCGCCAGCCCGGCCTCAGCCCGCCCCCGTGGTTTCCTCGCGGCGCCGCAGGTATCCGACGAGCACCCCGCCCAGGAATCCCGCCACCAGCCCCCACAGCAACCCCAGCCCCACCAGCGGCAACAGCCGCGCGTCGAGGGACACCTCGCCGCCGAAGTCGCCCAGGTCACCGATGCCCAGCAAGGACAGGCCGTAGCGGGCTGAGACGCGGGTGAGCAGCCCGATCACCAGCAAGGCCAGCGCCAGCGCCACCGCGAGGCGGACCGCGAGCCGCCAGGGACTCGTCCCGGCGGGGGAGCGCACGGCCGTGAGGAAGCCCGCCGCCAGGAGGGCGAGGGCGGCCAGCAGGGCCAGCAGCCAGGCCCGTCCGTCATGGGCGGAGAGCGAGGACAGGTCGACCGTCGCGGTCCCCTCGTCGCCCTCCCGCAGGACCGCCGCGAGCGCCTGCGGCATCGGCAGCCCGATCCCGTCCGGGACCCGCCCCTCCCACGCGCCGCCCAGCCCGATCCCGAGCCCCATCCAGGCGAGATTGGGCAGCCCCAGCAGCAGGACCGCGAACGTCCGGTCCGCGTGCCCCCGCGTGGCGGCCACCACCAGCCCCGCGAACAGGCCGAGCACCACATAGCCCAGCAGCAGCACCAGCACCGCGAACGCCGCCGGGCGGACGGAGTCCTGGAAACGCAGCAGCCGCGAGGGCAGCGGCGTCCTCCGGGACGCGGCCGTCGCCACGACCAGCAGGACCAGCAGCCACAGCAGCCCGTAGCCGACCGTCGGCCCGGCCGCGGCGCGGAAGCCGACCGTGGGCGTCACTCCCAGCGCCGCGCCGAGCTCGTCGAGGATGTCCTCATCCAGGCGGATGCGGAACGTGTGCCGGGCCGCCCGCGCGACGAGCAGCAGCGCCACCACCCAGACCACGGCCGTACGGGCGGCCCGGCCGAGGAACGCGGTTCCGCTCGCCACCGCGTGATGGCGCATCGGCAGCAGGAAGACCACCGCGAGCGCCAGGGCCCCGGCGAGGGTCACCGACAGCGGTACGACGGCCAGCCCCGCGCCCGTACGGCCGATGAAGCCGGCGCCGCCCGACAGTTCGACGGTCCCGCCGACGGCGCTGACGACGGTGGCCGCGATCACGGGGGCCAGCGCGTCGGCCCCCAGCGCCCCGGCCCCGGCGGCCCACAGGCCGAGCGCGGCGACCGCGACCATGGCGGCCAGCCCGGCGGCCACGGCCGCGAGGGCGTCCCCCCAGGCACGCAGCTCGCTCATGCCGCCAACGTAAGCCAGCGGCGATCGCACCACCCGTCCGGGCGCGCGGGCGGGCTAACGCTGTCCGGGAGCGACTCGGGAGCAACCCGTACGCCCGCTTGCGGGGCCCATGGGTCTGATACACACAATGTGCGCAGGGGTGGTGAAAAGGAATAAAAAACCTCCACTGAGGAGTCAGGGACGTGTCGTCCGAGCCACCGTCAGCCAACCGCCCCTCCGGCCCGCCGTCCGGCCCCCTGTCGGGCCGGGGCTCCCAGCCGCCGGACCGCCCGGCGGGCGAGCCGGAGCAGACCCGGCCCGACTGGTCGGCACCCCGCCCCGAGACCCCCGGCGGCCCCGCCGGACCGGGCGGTCCCGGCGGCCCCGCCGGACCGGGCGGTCCCGGCGGCCCGCCCGCCCCGCCCGCCGGCGGGCGGGGCACCCCCGGGGGCACCCCGGGCGAGGGCCCCGGCGGAGGCGCGCGCCGGTGGCGGTCGAAGAAGGCGCTCGTCCCGCTCGCCGCCCTGGTCGTCGCCGCCGCGCTCGCGGTCTTCTTCCTCCGCCAGGGCTCCGGCGGCGCCGGCGAGGTGTACCTCCAGGCCGCGTCGGCGGGCGGCAGGGATCCGTTCACCCAGTCGACGGCCAAGGACTACGGCGCGTCGGCGTCGTCCCACCCCGTCGTCCCGGCCGGTACGGGCGGCAACGGCGGCACCCGGAGCGTCAAGGGCGACACCCGGGGCCTCTACGGCGGGTCTCGGCACAACGCCAGCTGCGACGTGGAGCGCCAGGTCGGCTACCTGACCCAGGACCAGGCCAAGGGCCGTGCCTTCGCGGGCGCCGCCGGCATTGAGCAGAACGGCCTCGCCGCCTATCTGCGCGGCCTGACCCCCCTGCAGCTGCGCGCCGACACCCGGGTCACCAACCACGGCTTCAAGGACGGCTCCGTCACCAGCTACCAGTCCGTCCTCCAGGCCGGCACCGCCGTGCTCGTCGACGACCGGGGCATGCCCCGGGTGCGCTGCGCCTGCGGCAACCCGCTGAGCCCGCCGGTCGCCGCCAAGGGCACCCCGACGGCCAAGGGCGATTCCTGGCCCCTGTACAAGGCCTCCGACGTCGTGGCGGTCACCCCCGCCGACTCCGTCCTCGAGTACTTCGTCGTCTACGACCCCGACACCGGCGAGTGGTTCGAACGGCCCGTGGGCACCGACGGCGAGGACGACCGCTCCACCTCGGCCCCCAAGGGCGGGGTGACGATGAGCCCCAAGCCGAACCCGTCGCAGGGCGGCGGCGGGCAGCAGTCCCCGCCGGCACCCCCGCCCCCGCCCAAGTCGCCGCCCACCACCGTGCCGCCGCCCACCACGCCCTACGTCACCACGCCGCCCGGGCAGCCGCCGGCGCCCCCGGCGTACGGCCCGCCCCCGGTCCGCCCGCGCTGATGCCCCGTCCGACGCGTGACCCGCGCACCGCGCGAGCGGTGTGGGCCCCGCTGCTGCTGGCCACGGCGGCCGTGGTATACAACGACTGGGTGCTGGAGTTCCTCCTGCCCACCGGCCTGGACCCCCGGCACTCCTACGTCAGCGAGCTCTACGCCGCCGACCAGCGCTTCCACGGGCTCTTCGGCGGCATCGAGCTCCTGGCCGCCGCCCTGGTGGTCGCGGGGGCGCTGCTGGCGCGGGGCCGGTCGCCGGGCCGCTGGGAGGAGGCGGGCTGGTGGTCGCTGGTGGCCTTCGGCGCGGCCTCCGTGGCCGACGTCGCCGTCCCGATGCGCTGCGCCCCCTCGGTGGAGAGCCTCTGCGAGGCCGTCAACCCCTGGCACACCACCACCAGCGCGCTGGTGCACCTGGCGCTGTTCGCCTCGATGGCCCTGCTGCTGACCTCGGCGGCGCTCGGCGCCCCGCCCCGCCCCGCCGTCCGCCGCTGGGGCCCGTGGGTGCTGGGCACCGCCATGACGACGGCGCTGGCCACGGTGGGGCCGCTGTTCGGGCGGCCGGGCTGGCACGGGGTGCCCCAGCGGGCGCATCTGCTGCTCGTCGGCGTGTGGTTCGGCCTGCTCGCCGCGGCCCTGCGCGCGGAGGCCCGGCCGCGGCCGGGCACGGCACGGCCGCCCGGCCGCCCGGCCCCCCGGGGCGTCACCCCTCAGCCGGTCGGCCCGTACACGTGCAGCGCGCCGGAGAACGACGGCAGGTAGACGCGGCCGTTGGCCACGGTCGGCGGGACGAACTTGGCGAACTTGCCGACGTCGTCCCGGGCGGCGTTCATCCTGCTGTGCCACACCTCGTCGGTGAGGTCGCGGGCCCGGTAGGCCCGCAGGACGCCGTCCACGACGGCCTGGTTGGCGTTCTCCCGCCAGGGGTGGGACGCCCACACCAGGCCCGAGTCCGGGTCCCGGCCGGCGGAGGATACGGACAGCATCCCGCCGGGCATGCCGGGGGAGCCGCCCGGCACGCCCGTGGGGTCGGTGGTGGTGCTCGTCGACACGGGGGACTCATCGAGGCGCCCGCCGGAGAAGCGGTAGGCGCGCAGGAAGGCGTTCTCCGGCCAGACGTAGCACCAGGGGCCGCCGGGGAAGTCCCAGTAGACCGGCCCGCCGTGGATGTGGTGGCTGTTCGCGTCGGGTGGGACCACGTAGAAGCTCTGCGGGATCTGGCTGTCGGAACCGGCGTGGAAGTGCCCCAGGGCGTCCCTGTCCAGCAGATAGAACTTGCCCTCCTTGCCCCCGCCCAGCAGCAGCCGGGTGCCGGGGATCAGCAGCGGCCCGGCCGAGCCCAGGTCGGCGTCGGCCGCGTCCAGCGCGGCGTTGTCGAACGGCGAGAACCAGTCGGCGCGCGTCAGGTCCGGGCGGAGCTTGACGACGCTGTCGCCCAGCTCCGAGCCGTCGGGGCGGAAGCCGCCGTTGCCGGTCATGAAGTACAGGCACCCCGCCTCGTCCACGGCGAGCCCCTGCCCGGCCTGCCAGACGCCGCCCAGCCCGGTGCCGGGCGTGGTGACGTACACCCCCGTGCGGCGCAGCGTGAGCGCGTCGAAGCCGAACACCCAGCCGTGGTACGGGCTGCGGTCGCCGTAGGCGGCGAAGGCGGCGTACACCGTGCCGTTCGCCAGGGTGAGCGCCGAGCGCTGGATCTGTCGGCTGCTGGTGAACGCGAGCCGCCCGCCCACGCTGCCGTCGCCCGTCCCCGGCACGGTCGCCTCGACGCGCACGGGCCCGCCGGGGACGGGCCGCCCGGTGCGGGTGTCGAGGGCGTGCAGCGTGTGGTGGTGGCCGTCCGCCTCCTTGGTGAAGGCCAGCACGTAGAGCACCTGGCGCGCGGCGTCGATGACGGGGGTGCTCACCACGCCGACCTCGACCGCGATGTCGCGGTAGTGCGGCGGGCCGATCTCCGGGTCGGGCAGCGGGCAGGGCGGGCCGAGCGAGGTGCGCCACAGCGGGGCGGAGGCGGCGGGGTCGACGGCGTCGAAGGCGTAGACGCTGTTGTGCATCGTCGCCACGTAGACCACGTCGCGCGGGCCCCGGCCCGGCAGCTCCACGCCGGGGAGGACCAGCGGCTGGGCGTACACATGGCCGTCGACCGCGCGGCTGAAGAGCCGGCCGAAGGTGGCGGGGGTGACGTTGCCCGGCCGGAGCATCGTCTCGAAGGCGTTGAGGCCGGTGCGCCGGTTGTCGTTGTGCTGCGTGGTGACCGCCACCGGAACGTTCGCTGTCCGCTGCATGGCGCTCCCCGTCCCCCGGCGGCCCGGATTCCAGGGTGAGCGGTGACGACACGGGTCACAATCACCGGAACGGGTGAAAGTAAGTGATAACCCTCTTACCGGGCCTTCTGTTTATGGGTCACCGTTGAGGCGCCCTGTTTACGGGTCCTGTTTACGGGTCACCGGTCCGGGTACCCGGCTCCGGTGATGAAGAGAAACCAGCCGAGCGTCGTCGTGGTGACCGGGGCGAGCGGCGGCGTGGGCCGGGCCACCGCCCGGGCCTTCGCCGCGTGCGGCGCGAGCGTGGCGCTGCTCGCCCGCGGCCGCAAGGGGCTGGACGCCGCCGCCGAGGAGGTCCTGCGGGCCGGCGGCGCCGCGCTGCCGCTGTCCGTGGACATGGCCGACCACCGGGCCGTCACCGAGGCCGCCGACCGGATCGAGGAGGTCTTCGGCCCGGTCGACGTCTGGGTCAACAACGCCTTCACCGGCGTCTTCGCCCCGTTCGTCGAGATCGAGCCCGACGAGTTCCGGCGCGTCACCGAAGTCACCTATCTGGGCTATGTGTACGGCACCCACGCCGCGCTGACCCGGATGCTCCCGCGCGACCACGGCACCATCGTCCAGGTCGGCTCGGCGCTGGCCTACCGGGGCATCCCGCTCCAGTCCGCCTACTGCGGCGCCAAGCACGCCATCCAGGGCTGGAACGAGTCCCTGCGCTGCGAACTCCTCCACCAGGGCAGCAAGGTCCGCACCACCATGGTCCAGCTCCCCGCCGTGAACACCCCGCAGTTCGGCTGGGTGCTCAACCGGATGCCCCGCCGCCCCCGGCCCGTGGCGCCCGTCTACGAGCCCGAGCTCGCCGCCCGCGCCATCCTGTTCGCGGCCGCCCACCCGCGCCGCCGCGAGTACTGGGTGGGCGCGAGCACGGTGGCCACCCTCCTCGCCAACGCCGTCGCCCCCGGCCTGCTCGACCGCTACCTCGCCCGGACCGGCTACGACGCCCAGCAGCGCCCGGAACCGGCACCCCCGCTGCCCGAGGTGAACCTGTGGCACCCGGTCGACGGGGACGGCGGCCACGACCACGGCGCCCACGGCGAATTCGGCATGGGCGCCCGGTCGCACGGCCCGCAGCTGTGGCTCTCCGAACACCGGGGCGCCCTGGCGGCCGGCGCGGCGTTCGTCGCCGCCGCGTTCGCCGCGACCCGCATGCGGGCGGACCATGGGTGGCATGAGCGCTGACCCGACCCCCACCGAATCGCGGCGCAGGACCGTGCGCGCCCGGCACGCGGAGGCACTGGACCTCTTCACCGACCGGGTGCGCGCCGTCCGCCCCGACCAGTGGACGGCGCCCACCCCCTGCACCGAGTGGACCGTCCGCGACCTGGTCAACCACCTCACCGTCGAACAGCTGTGGGTACCGCCCCTGCTGGACGGCAAGGGCATCGCGGACGTGGGCGACGCCTTCGACGGCGACCAGCTGGGCGACGACCCCGTCGCCGCCTGGGAACGGGCGGCCGGAGCCGCCCGCGAGGCGTTCGCCGCCCGGGGCGCCCTCACCGGGACGGTCGAGCTGTCCTACGGACGCACCGCCACCCACGCCTACTGCGCCCAGATGATCGCCGACCTGGTCGTCCACGCGTGGGACCTCTCCCGGGCCATCGGCGCGGACGAACACCCCTCCAAGGCCCTGGTCGACTTCACCCGCCACGAGGTGGAGCCGTACGCCGGCGCGCTCTCCGGCTCGGGCCTGTTCGCCCCGGCGGTGGAACCGCCGCCGGACGCCGACTCCTGGCAGCGGCTGCTGGCGCTACTGGGGCGACAGCCCTGACCTCGTGACCGGACGCGGGATCGGTAATGTTCACTCCTGTGTGACAGCTGTTGACGGGGTGTAAGGAGGGGGCGGAGTGAGCGGGATAGTCGTCCATCTGCCACAGGGAAGCGGTAACCGTCCGCCGGACGGGAGCGGCGGCGCCGACGGGGAGCCGTACGGCGACGCGGTCACGCTCCGGCTCGGCCCGGGGGAGGTGGCCCGCTTCGGTCGGGGCTCCGCGACGACCCCCGTCGAGCTCCGCCTCGTCGACGAGGCGATCTCCCGGCTGGCGGGGGAGATCCGGGTGACCGACGACCACTGGCAGCTCAGCAATCACAGCGCGACCCAGAGCTATCTGGTGGAGAACCCCGAAGGGGCGGGCGAGTACCTGAGAGTGCCGCCGCGACGGGCCGGGGCACCCATCCCCTTCGAGTTCTCCAGGGTCGTCCTGCCCACCCGCGGCGGCAGCACGGTCGCCTTCCAGGTGTACGCGCCCGACCACGTCTACCTGGACCCCGACGGCGCGGGCGGCCCCTGGGAGAACCGCACGGTCACCGCGTACTCCCTGGACGAGACCGCCACCTACTTCCTGGTGCTGGTCGCCCTCTGCGAACCGAGACTGCGCGACGAGTCGCCCGTGGCGGTGCCCACCACCCCGCAGATCGTCGAACGGCTGCGGGGGCACCCCGCCTGCGCCCGGCTGACGGCCCGGGCCGTCAGCTCGCACATCGACTACCTCGCCGAGGAGAAGATGCGGATCGCCGCGCCGGCCGGCGCCGAAACCGGCCGGGGAGCCCGCCGCAACGGCAAACGGGAGGCGATCGTCGGCCTCGCGCTGCGCTTCGGGCTTGTCCGGGAGGAACATCTCGCACTGCTGCCGCCCCGGGCCGGGGCGGGCGCGGCGGCGTGGGAGAGCGCGCCATGACCCACCGGCCGCTCCCGCCCGGCCGGCGCGTCGGCGACTGGGAGGTCACCGCGCCGATCGGGGCCGGCGGCTGGGCCACGGTCTACGCGGGACGACGGGCCGGCCGGGGCGAGGGCACCGCCGACGACGTCGCCCTCAAGATCCTGCCCACCGAGGGCCTCGCACCGCGCCAGGCCCGCAAGGTCGCGGAGACGGCCCGGCGCGAGGTGGAACTCGCCCGACGGGCCCGCCACCCCCGGCTCATACCCCTGCTGGACTCCTTCGTGCTCAGCGAGCCGGACCACCCCTTCCTGGACGGCGCGATCGTGCTCGTCATGGAGCGGGCCGAGCGCAGCCTGCGGGACGCGCTCGAAGACGAGGGCGGGCCGACCGAGGCCGAGGCCGGCCGGATCGTCGCCGGGATCTGCGAGGGCCTGGCCCACCTCCACGCCACCGGCTGGGTGCACGGCGACCTCAAACCGGACAACGTCCTGCTCATGGCCGACGGTTCGGTCAGGCTCTCGGACTTCGGGCTCGCGACGGAACTCACCGGCGACCGGGGCACCCACGGCTACGCGCCCCCCATGGGCACCTTCGACTACCTTCCGCCCGAGCGCTGGAAGGCCCCGCTCGGCGAGCACGGGGTGACGGTCCGGCCCAGCGCCGACATCTGGGCCCTGGGCATCATCATCCACCAGGTGTTCGCCTCCGGAGCCTCGCCGTTCCCCGGCGCCACCCCCGTCTCGCGCGCCGCCGCGACACAGGAGTACGCCGAGGGACGGGCGCCGTTGCGCATGGACGGCGCGGTGCCCCCGTTCTGGCGCGCCCTGGCCGCCGACTGCCTGGCCCCGACGCACTCCGCACGCGCCGCCCACACCGCCGAGAGCCTGCTGGCCCGCATCGAGGCCCGGCAGGACGCCCCACCGGAACGGGCAGGCCCCGGCACCCCGCCGCCGGCGGGACGCCGACGCCTCCGCATCGGAGCCGCCGTCACGGCCGTCGCGGTGTGCGGCGTGGTGGCGGCGGGCTGGTCGTACGCCGTGCGCGACGCCGGATCCGCCCCGCCCGCCGACGCCGGGGGCAACGGCCGGATCCGGGTGTTCAACGTCGAGAAGGCATGCCAGGACCGCCGCGACCGGAACGCGGAGTGCAGCCTCGGCCTGGCGATCGACCCCCAACGGCCGTACACCATCGACAACGTCGTTCCGACCCGGGTGTGGCACGGTGACGTCCTCGCCGTCGACTGTCAGTTGTCCCACGGCGTGCCCATCGTCGACGAGGCGGGCACATGGTCCGCGCAGTGGTACCGCGTCCGCCTCCCGAACGGCTCCGGGCAACCCATCGCCTGGCTCCCGGCCGTGCGCACGAAGGACCGCCCCGGGATCCCCGGCTGCCCGCGCCCCACCCCCGTGCGCTGACCAGGCCGGCGCGGCACCCACCTTCCTACCGGTGAGCGCCGGGCGCCGTCACCCCGGATCGTTCCGGATGCCGCGCCCCGGCACGCCGTCGCTACCTTGCGGGCCGTCGCGTTCTCTCTTCGTTCGACGACCAGGAGGTCATGGTGAGTGAGTACAGCCCTTCCCGCAGGAGCCTGCTGAAGGCCGCGGGCGGTCTCTCCGCGGCGGTGGCGCTCGGCGCCGGAGGCGTCCTCGCGACCGCGTCGGCGGCCCACGCCGTCGGCGACGGCTTCGGGCTGCGCGTCGCGGAACGCGGCGAGAACGACCCCCGCATGTGGTACTACCGCTTCGAGACCGCGGAGATCGGCTGGAAGCCCGCCGTCAACGTCCTGCTCCCCGACGACTACCACACCAGCGGACGCACCTACCCCGTCCTCTACATGCTCCACGGCGGCGGGGGCGACTTCATCGAGTTCGACCGCGCGGGCATCCGCGAGCTGACCGCGGGCAAGCCGATCATCGTCGTGATGCCCGACGGCGGGAAGACGGGCTGGTACTCCAACCCCGTCCGCTCCAACGTCGGACCCCGCAACTGGGAGAACTTCCACATCAACCAGCTGATCCCGTGGATCGACGCGAACTTCCGGACGTTCGCCGAGTACGACGGCCGTGCCATCGGCGGATTCTCGATGGGCGGCTTCGGCGCGCTGAAGTACACGGCCAAGTACTACGGCCACTTCGCCTCGGTGAGCTCCTACTCCGGCCCGGCCAGCCTCCGCCGTGACGGCGGCCTGGTCGTCCACTGGGCGAACACGACGTCCGCCCTGGACCTCGGCGGCGCCACCGTCTACGGCGTGCCGTGGGACCAGCGGAGGGTCAGCGCCGACAACCCGGTCGAGCGCGTCGAGAGCTACCGGAACAAGCGGATCTTCATGGTGGCCGGTACGGCCCCCAAGACCGCCTTCGACTGGCTCAACGAGCCCGAGGTCCTGGCCGGCCAGCGGGAGTTCCGCGGCCTCCTCGACCGGGCCGGCATCCCCTACGAGGCCCACGAGGACGGCGGCGGCCACTTCTTCCGCACGGAGTTCTTCCGCGGCGACCTCGACGGCATCATCGGCCGCCTCCGCAAGGCGTAAGCGGCGGTCCTACGGACGGGCGGGGCCGCCCTGGCAGCCCCGCCCTATCCCGTCAGCCGGGGCAGCACGTTCGCCCGGTAGAAGTCGAAGAAGCCCCGCTGCAGGGGGCCGATCTGCGAGACGTGCACCCGGTCGAACCCGGCGTCGGCGTACGCGCGCAACGCCTCCACATGGGCGTCGACGTCGTCGCCGCACGTGATGGACCCGGCCACGCGCTCACGCGTCACCAGCTCGGTGGCCTGCTCGAAGTGGGCCGGCGTGGGCAGCACCTGGTTGAGCTCGCCCGGCAGCTGCTCCACGGCCCACAGCCGGTGCGCGGTGTCCAGCGCCGCCTCCCGGTCCGGGCCCCAGCACACCTTCAACCCGCCCTGCACCGGTTTCCGGCCGCCGCCCGCGCGCCGGAAGCGGGCCACCGCGTCCTGGTCCGGGGTCATCGTCACCAGCCCGTCGCCGATGCGCCCGGCCATCTCCGTGGCCGCCGGCCCGAACGCCGACACGTCGATGGGCACCGGCGCCTCGGGCAGCGTGTACAGGCGGGCGTTCTCGACGGTGTAGTGCTTGCCCCGGTGGTTGACCTGGCCGCCCTCGAACAGCAGCCGCATCACCTGGACGGCTTCCTCCAGCATCTCCAGCCGCACCGCCGCCGGCGGCCACGGGCCACCGAGGATGTGCTCGTTGAGCGCCTCGCCGCTGCCCACCCCGAGCCGGAAGCGCCCCCGCAGCAGCACCGAGCTCGTGGCCGCCGCCTGCGCCGTCACCACCGGGTTCAGCCGCATCGTCGGGCAGGTCACGGCGGTCTCCACCGGCAGCGACGTGGCCTCGGACACCGCGCCGATGACCGACCACACCAGAGGGCTGTGCCCCTGCTCGCCCGTCCACGGGTGGAAGTGGTCGGAGATCCACAGCGAGGTGAAGCCCGCCTGCTCCGCCATCCGGGCCTGCTCGACCAGGTCCCTGGGGGAGTGCTCCTCACAGGACAGGAAATAGCCGTACTCGGTCATCGCCGTCGGGTATCCCCACGCGGCCCTTCCGAAACCGTCATCGGGACGTGTCCGTAGCGCAACCAAGCGGTCTCCCTGTGTGTCATACGGGCATGACTAGCGCAGCAGTGAAGAGAGCGAACGTCCGCGCACGCGGACGACTCGGTGTTCTCCTCGGCGCGGCGGCCGTGCTGGCCGTGCCGCTGTCCGTCGCGGCGGGGACGGGAAGCGCGCGGGCGGCCACGGCCTCCTGCACCGCCGGGGCCGGGCCGTACCAGAAGCAGGCCGAGCGGTTCCTGGGGCGGCCCGTCGACGGGCGGCAGTCGGCCGCCGACTGCCGGGCGATCCGGGACTTCCAGCTCGACCACGGCATCAGCCCCGCCGTCGGCTACGCCGGGCCCGTCACCTGGGGCGTCATGGACCTCGTCGCCAAACAGCGCGCCGCGGGGAACAATCCCAACGCCGAGCGGAAATGCCCGGTGAACAAGGGGCGGATCGCCTGCGTCGACCTCACCCGTCAGCTGAGCTGGATACAGGACGGCTCCCGGCTGGCGTTCGGGCCGGTGCCGATACGGTCCGGCCGGGAGGGGTACGGGACGCGGACCGGGCTCAAGCGGATCTACTGGCGCAGCGTCGACCACTGGTCGACGATCTACAAGGTGCGGATGCCGTACAGCCAGTTCTTCGACGGCGGGCAGGCGTTCCACGCCATCGACGGCAGCGTCTGGTCGGCGCCCGGCTCCCACGGCTGCGTCAACATGCGGCGCGGGGACGCGAAAACGTACTGGTCGATGCTGAAGAACGGCGACGACGTCTACGTCTACGGGCGCAAGGCCGGCACCTGAGCACACGCCCCGGCCGACGCCGGGTCCGGGCCCCTTCATGGCCCGGACCCGGCTCCTCCGGTGCCCCGGCCGGCGGATACGGTGGTGATCGGGTGGGCGGGTCGTCCGTCCGTGAAGGTTCGGACGCGCCTACGAGGAGGCACGGCATGGTGGTGCGCTTACCGCAACTCAGGCTGGACGAGCTGCTGGAGGAGCTCCAGGCCCGGATCGACGCCGCGCGCGGCACCCGGGACCGGGTGCACAGCCTCCTGGAGGCCGTGATGTCGGTCGGCCGGGAGCTGGAACTGGAGCATGTGCTGCGCCGGATCGTCGAGGCGGCGGTGGTGCTCGTGGACGCCCGGTACGGCGCGCTGGGCGTCATCGGGCCGGACGGGCGGACGCTGTCGCAGTTCCTCACCGTCGGGCTGTCGGAGGAGCACATCAAGGCCATCGGGCCGTACCCCTCGGGCCACGGCATCCTGGGGGAGCTCATCCGCCACCCCGAGCCGCTGCGGCTGCCGCGGATCTCCGCGCACCCGGCCTCGTACGGCTTCCCGGCGGAACACCCGCCGATGAACAGCTTCATGGGCGTGCCCATCCGGGTGCGCGAGCAGGTCTTCGGCAATCTCTACCTGGCCGAGAAGCGGGGCGGCGCGGACTTCGAGGACGAGGACGAGGAGGTGCTCGCCACGCTCGCCGTCGCCGCGGGCGTCGCCATCGACAACGCCCGGCTGTACGAGGAGTCCACCCGCCGCGAGCGCTGGCTGCGCGCCGGCGCCGAGGTGACGAACCGTCTGATGTCCGGCGCCCGGCCGGCCGACGTCATCGGCCTGATCGCCGAGCGGGCGAAGGAGATCACCTCCTCCGACCTGGTCACCGTCTCCCTGCCGCTGCCGGAGGGGGAGCCCGCGCTGACCGTCGAGGCCGCGCTGGGGGAGGAGGCCGACGACCTGCGCGGCACGGTCCTGCCGGCCGACGGCACCCTCGCCGGGAGCGCGTACGCCTCGGGCCGGCCGGTCCTCAGCGCGGGCCTCGCCGCGGACCCGGCGAACGCCGCCGGGCCCTGCCGCGCCGCGGGTCCCGCCGCGGCCGTGCCGCTCACCTCCGGTGACGCGGTGCGCGGTGTGCTGCTGCTCGCCCGGGCCAGGGGCCGCGCGCCGTTCACCCAGGAGGAGACGGAACCCCTCCTCGCCTTCGCCGGGCAGGCCGCCGTGGCCATGGAGCTCGCCGAACGCCGGGCGGACGCCGCGCAGATCGCCGTGCTGGAGGACCGCGACCGCATCGCCCGCGACCTCCACGACCTGGCCATCCAGCGGCTCTTCGCCACCGGTATGACGCTCCAGAGCGCCGACCGCTTCATCGACCACCCCGAGGCCGCCGAGCGCGTCCAGCGGGCGGTCGACGACCTCGACGAGACCATCAAGATCATCAGGTCCACGATCTTCGGCCTGCGCTCCCGGGAGACCGCTCCCCAGCACGGGCTCCGCACCCGGGTCGTCCAGACGGTCGGCGAGGGCGGCACGCTCCTCGGCTTCGCCCCGAGCCTGCGGATGGAGGGGCTGCTGGACACCCAGGTGCCGCGCGAGGTCACCGAGGACGTCGCCGCCGTCCTGGGGGAGGCCCTGGCCAATGTGGCCCGGCACGCCCGCGCCCGGTCGGCCGACGTCGCCGTCGTCAACGACGGCCGCCGGCTGACGCTGACGGTCACCGACAACGGCGCCGGGATGCCGGAGGGCGAGGGCGGCCGCCGCAGCGGCCTGCGCAACCTCGCCGAGCGGGCCGCCCGCCACGGCGGCCGGCTCCGGCTGACAGCGCCGGCGGGCGGCGGAACGACCCTGACGTGGAGCATCCCGCTGCCGGACGGCTCCGGCGAGGCGTGACGGCTCCGGCCAAGGGGTGACGGGTCCGGCGAGGGGTGACGGGAACGGGGGTCAGGACGGCCGGGCGACGTTCGACGCGAGCACGGCCGCCTGGATGCGGCGCTCCACGCCGAGCTTGGCGAGCATCCGCGAGATGTGGTTCTTGACCGTCTTCTCGGACAGGTAGAGCCGCTCCGCGATCTGACGGTTCGTCATGCCGTCGCCGATGAGGCCGAGGATCTCCCGCTCGCGCGGCGACAGCCCGGCCAGGCGCTCGTCCTCCGGCTCGGGCTGCTCGTCCTCGCCGCGCAGGCTGTTCATCAGGCGCGTGGTCGTCGCCGGGTCCAGCATCGACTGGCCGGAGGCGACCGTGCGGATGGCGGCCACCAGGTCGGAGCCCTTGATCTGCTTCAGGACGTAGCCGGACGCCCCCGCCATGATCGCGTCGAGCAGCGCGTCGTCGTCGTCGAAGGAGGTGAGCATCAGACAGGCCAGCCCCGGCATCCGGGACCGCAGCTCGCGGCAGACCGTGATGCCGTCGCCGTCGGGCAGCCGGACGTCCAGCACCGCCACGTCGGGACGGAGCGCGGGCCCGCGCGCGAGCGCCTGGGCGATGCTGCCGGCCTCGCCGACGACCGAGATGTCGTCCTCGCCGTCGAGCAGATCGTGGACGCCCCGGCGCACGACCTCGTGATCGTCCAGGAGGAACACCCGGATCGGCCGCTCCGCGGAGAACGCCCCCGCTCGCGCTGACTGCTGTTCCACCGCTCCGGCTCCTCATCGTCTCGTCGGCATGCCGCCCTGTTTGGATCATGATCCAACATGTGTCGGACCGCCATGGGCCGAACGGCCCCGATCCGGCCACCGCACGCCGCCGGGCCGGCTCGGCTCACTCCTCCGCGACCAGCACCGCCACGCCCGTGACCCGGTCTCCCGCCAGGTCCGCGAGCGCCTCGTCGGCACGGCTCATCGGATACGGCTGGACGTGCACCACCGGCCGGTGCCGGGCGACCTCGGACAGGTAAGCGCGCCCGTCGGCCCGCGTGTTGGCGGTGACGCTGCGCAGGGTCCGCTCCTGGAAGAGGTGCCGCTCGTAGCCGAGCACCGGGATGTCGGTGAGATGAATTCCGGCCACGGCCAGCGTCCCGCCCCGGTCGAGGGCCGCCAGCGCCACCGGCACGAGATCCCCGACGGGAGCGAAGAGGATCGCCGCGTCGAGGGGCACGGGCGGATCGTCGTAGGTGCCGCCCGCCGACGCCGCGCCCAGCTCGAGCGCCAGCCGGCGGGCCGGCTCGGCACGGGTGAGGACGTGCACGGACGCGCCCTGGGCGATCGCCAGCTGCGCGGTCAGATGGGCGGAGGCGCCGAAACCGTAGATGCCGAGCGCGCCGCCGGGCGGCAGCTCGGCCCGCCGCAGCGCGCGATAGCCGATGATGCCCGCGCAGAGCAGCGGTGCGAGCTCCTCGTCCGGCGGGCCCTCCGGTAGCCGGTAGGTGAAACGGGAGTCCGTGACGACGTGCTCGGCGTACCCGCCGTGGACGTCCCAGCCGGTGTAGCGGGAGTCCGGGCAGAGGTTCTCCCGGCCGCCGGCGCAGTAGCGGCACGTCCCGCAGGTGCCCGCCAGCCAGGCGGCGCCGACGCGGTCACCGGGGGCGAAGCCCTCCGCGGCCGGTCCGGCGGCCAGCACCCGGCCGACGATCTCGTGGCCGGGCGTACGGCGGGGGGCGCGCGGCGGCAGATCGCCCTCCGCCAGATGGAGATCCGTACGGCACACCCCGCACGCCCCCACCTTGATCAGCAGATCGTACGGGCCCGGTTCCGGCAGCGGCCTGCGCTCCCGGCGCAGCGGCCGTTCGGTGGCGGGCGCTGTGTGGTCGACGACCCAGGCCGTGGTCTCCGGGACCGTCATCGTGCTCACCTCCGGCCGTCGGGCCCTCGCTCCTTCCACGGTGCGCCGGGCCCGGGGGGAGGGCAAGGCCCGGGTGTCCCCGCGCGGGGTCCGTTCGGCCCCTGCGCGCCGCGGCCGCGCGACGGCACGCTGGTCACAGCCCGGACGGGATGTCGTCCCCGCTCGGTCCCCCGGCACGCCGCCCCGGCGGCGCGCCCCGCCCGGGTGCCCGGCCGCCGCACGCCCGGATCGTGCGCGCGGCGGCCGCCCGGCGGTCAGTAGTGCCAGCGCGGGCGGCCGCCGTCGCCGCCACAGGTGATGAGACGGCCGTGGGCGTCGTGGGTACCGGCGCCCACATCGCCCTTGCGGCAGAACTGGCCCGCCTTATAGCAGTTCCCGGCGTCGGAACGGATCTCGCAGGACGATTCCGACGTGGACGCCCCCTTCGCCCCCGCCGCTCCTGCCGTGCGTTCCGCGCCGGGCGCCGGGGGTTCGGTCTGCGGCCCGCGCGTCTTGGGCGGCGCCTTCGGCACGTGGGTCGCCGACCCGGGGGACGGCGTGTCGGTGTGCGTCGCGCTCCCCGTGGGCCCCGGCGACGGTGAGGTCGACGCGGATGCCGACGCGGACGCCGACGCCGACGGTGAAGCGGACGGGCGCGTCGGCGACTTGTCGTCCCCCGTGCACCCGGTGAGGGTCAGCGCGGTCGCGAGGACGAGCCCGCACGCGGCGGCGAGGCGCCGGCGGAACGCGGGACGGGACACGGTGGCTATGGCCAAGGCGGAACTCCACGATCGGTACGGACGGGCAGGCGGGCATCGCCGCCGAACGTGGGGGGACCGGCAGCGCTCACCCTAACGCCCACCACGTCAGGCATATAGCACCTCCGCACATGTGCCGAGGGAAAATGCCAAAACCCTCACCCCCTGCCACCGGTATCGGTTACCTTCCGTCGCATGGGTCACATCCCCTGGTGATCACCCCCCCCATGTACCGAGCCTTGGACCGATACGCGGCGCTCCCTGTTGCCGTCGCGCGGCTGGAGAGGATCGTGTGACCGGAATAGACGGGTGCCTGACGGAGGCCATGGCCATTCCCGGGGCGCGGGGCGCGAGTCTGGTGGACTGGACGAGCGGGCTCACCCTGGGGGCGGTGGGCGACGGACCGGACAGCGATCACGAGGCGTCGGCGGCGGAGGCCGCCGAACTGGCCCGGCTCGCCGTGGAGAACGGTGGGTTCACGGGTGGCGGCGCACGCCATGACGGGCCGGTGGAGGAGCTGATCGTCACCGCCCGGGGGAGCTACCACCTGTTCCGGTACGTGGCGACCTCGTTCGACAGCAGTGTCTTCCTCTACGTCTGGCTGGACCGGACGGAGGCCAATCTCGCGGTGGCGCTGTTCCGGATGAAGGACCTGGCCACCCGGCTGGTGTCGGCATGACGGCTGTGGCGACGGGCGGTGCCGTGGTGACGGCCACGCTGGACCGGCTCGTCCGGGAGCGGGCGACGGGGGCGCTGCACGGCCGGGCCGGGGCCCTCTACCTCGCCGACGGCGCCCTGGTGCACGCCGAGAGCCCGGTCGTGCCGGACGTGGGGTGGCGGCTGACGGCGAGCGGCCGGCTGTCGCGGGAGAGCTGGGAGGAGGCGGTGGCCGAGGGCGGGCCGGACCACCGCGCGGGGAGCCTGCTCGTCGAACGCGGCAGGCTGAGCCGGGGCGAGCTCGAACTGTGCCATCTCAGCGCCCTGTTCGACGCGGCCTACTTCGTACTGTCCCCGCTCGACGGCTCCCAGCGGGCCCCCGACCGGTTCCTGCGGGGCGCCCGGCACTGGTTCGGGCCCGTCCGTCCCGTCCCCGTGGCGGCCGTGCGGCGGGAAGTGCGCCGCCGCCGGGGCCTGCTGGAGCGGGCCTGCCCCTGCCCGGAACTCGACGTGTCCCCGGTCGTCCCCGTCCCCGCCCCCGTACCCGCGCCCAGGATCGTCCGCCGGTCCCCGTCCGGAGCGGTGCTGGCCGCGGCCGACGGGGTGCGGACGCCGACGCAGATCGCCGGCGCGCTGGGCCGCTCCGCCTTCGCGACCCTCCTCGACGTCCGGCGGCTGGCGGCGGCGGGGCTGGTGCGGACCCCGGCCCCCGGCACGCCGCCGCCCCGGCGGGCCCGCCCGGCGGCGCCGGCCGCGAGGGTCCCCGCCGACGCACCGGAGATCTTCCTGCTCCAACGGATCCGCGACGCTTTGGAGGCCTTGTGACCCTGAGACGCTCCGCGACCGGGCCGGGTGCCGGCCGGGTCCCACCGATCCCATGATGAGGCGCGCGTTGAGGCAATTCGTCGTAAGGAGGCAGCCGATGACCGCCGCACCCGAGGTGCTCGCCGAGCTCCAGGGGTTACGTGTCCGGGTACCGCATCTGACCGGTGCCATGGTGGCGAGCACCGACGGGCTGGTGATCGCGCACCTCGTCACCGGTGCCGAACCGGACGGGCTGGCCGCGCTGACCGCGGCGGCCCTGGGGGTCGGCGCGCGGCTCTCGGACGCGGTGGGCCACGGGGGGTTCCGCGAACTCGTCGTCAGCGGCGAACTCGGCTACGTGGCCACGTACGCGGCCGGCGCCGCGAGCGTGCTGACGCTGCTGGCCTCGGCCGACGCCAATGTGGGGCGGCTGAACCTGGAGGCCCGCAGAGCGGGCGCCCGCATCGCGCAGATCGTCGACGGCGCACTGGAGCGACAGCGCCAGGCGTAGTGACCGATCGCGTATCCATCCATAAATTCATCGACAAAGAAATGGGTTTCCCATGGCGAACACCGAAACGGCCCTCAAGGACGCGATGAACTCGATCGACGGCGCGCTGGGCGTGGCCCTCGTCGACTACGGCAGCGGCATGGCGCTGGGCACCCTGGGCGGCTCCGCGTCGCTCGACCTCAACGTCGCGGCCGCGGGCAACACGGACGTCGTCCGGGCCAAGCTGCGCGCCATGGAGATGCTCAACCTCCAGGACAGCATCGAGGACATCCTCATCACCCTCGGCACGCAGTACCACTTGATCAGGCTGCTGACGGGCCGGGGCGGCAACGGTCTGTTCCTGTACCTGGTGCTCGACGGCAAGCGCGCCAACCTCGCGATGGCCCGCCACCAGCTCCGGCGCATCGAGGCCGAACTGGAGGTCTGAAGCGTTTTGGCGACTTGACGACCGCACCGCGGCACACCGCGTCAGGGACCCGTTGTCACCGGAGGGGTGGCCCGATTTGCGGGGGCGTCGCACCCGGCGCAGGGTCTTCGTGAAGATCCCCTTCTGTTCGAAGGAGTTACCTCCATGGGTGTCCCCCGAAGATCCGGCCTGCTGGTGTCCGCCACCGTGTGCGGTGCGCTCCTCCTCGGCACCGCGGCCCCCACCACGGCCGGCACGGTGTCCGCGCCGGGCGGCGCGTCCGGCGCCACCGCCCACGTCCAGGCCCCCTCGCCCGACGCCCTGCGCAAGGCCGCGGGCCAGGCGATGCGGGCCATCGACGAGAACGCCGTCGGCAAGGAGGCGGCCGAGGAAGCCGCGGGCTGCGCCGCCCTCGGCCCGGAGCGGTCCCGCGCCGGGCACTGCGGGGCGATCCGGGACAACCTCGACGCGCTCGGCCGGGCCCGGGCCGGCCTGGAGCGGCAGGCGGGCAGCGGGCGTCCGGAGCTCCGCGCGGTCACGGTCGCCACGACCGACGCGGTCGTCGCGACCGTACGGCTCGCCAAGGAACGGGCCGCGCACGACGGCGGCCGGTTCGACGGCGCCGGGCTGATCCCCTCCGTTCAGGGCCTGCTGAGCGGGCTCGTCAACACGCTCGGCGGTGTGGTGGGCGGCGTCAACGACCTGATCAGCGGGCTCGTGCGGGGTCTGCTGGGCTGATGCCGGGTTCCCGGGTGCGGGCCGGTGGTCGCGTCGTGCCCACGACACGTCACCACGGCCCGAACGGGACGAGGTCCGGGCCCACGCCGTGCCAGTCGTCGCCCCCTTGGGCGACGCGGTGGAAGAGGTGCGCGGCGTACCAGACGACCAGGTCCTGGCCGTCGGTGCTCTCGGCGTTCAGATAGCCGTTCAGCCCGTCGTCGGCCGCGGTTCCCTGCCGTCCGTAGCGGTCCTCGCTCGCGCGGTAGCGCAGCAGCCACAGGTCGGAGGCCGAGAAGGCGTCCGCGGTGCCGTCGTTCGGCCCGGGCAGCACGTGGTATCCACGGTGGCTGTCCAGGTCGACGACGGCCCAGCTGCGCCGCGAGGGCGGGTTCTTCAGCCGCTTGGTCTCGGTGCGGAAGGGGTGCCAGCCCGCTCCCCAACCCTCCTCGCCCGTATAGGTGTTGTACTCCAGCGCCAGGTCCCGCCGCGCGCCGTCGATGTCGAAGTCCAGCCGCCAGTAGACGTGGTGGCGGTGGTCGAAGGGGCACTGGATGCCCGCGCTGAAGAGCCGGGGCATGATCACGCCGTTCTCCCAGAACACCCAGCGGTGGGTGAGCCGGTAGGCGCTGATGGTGTGGTACGACTCCACGCTCAGGGCGCGCAGGCCCCCGCTGGAGTAGGCGTAGACGCACACCCTGCTGCCGGGGCAGCGGGAGGTGGGGCGCGCGTTGTTGTAGTTGAGCGGGTCCTTGTACGGACCGCACGGCCCCTCGTACCGCACCCGCAAGGAGGGGAGGCTGGCCTTGGCGAAGACCTGGTGCCCCCGGTAGGCGGCGCCGAGGATGACGATGCCCTCCTCGTCGGGGGCGTCCGCCAGCCGCCAGTCGAAGGTCCACACCGGCTGCTGGGCGGGCCAGCTGATCCGGCCCGACTCACTCATCGCCCACCCTCCTTCCCGCGTCGACCACCCGCTCCTCCCCGAGGTCGACCAGGACGCGCACCTGGGGCATGCGCCGGTCGGGGGAGCCGAAGGCGACGTAGGCGCGGCGCCGGCCGTGGTGCTCGTCGCCCTCGTGAACGTCGCTGGTGAGCAGCACCATGGGCACGGTGTCGGCCGGGGCCCGGCGCGCGGCCTCGGACTGGGCCCGGGCGATCTCCACCGCCCGCTCGATCTCCGCGTCCGAGAGGGCGGGCTGGGCAGGACCCGCGGTCATGCCGGTGAGGACGGGCGGCTCGCCGTCGTCGAGGGTGAACTCCAGCGTCCGGTCGTCGGTGTAGTCGTAGACGAGCACCAGGATCGCGGGTGTCGTACGGTCCTTGTCGTCGGCGAGCAGACCGGCGCCCAGGAAGGCGTACCGGTGTCCGTCGAGCGCGGCCCGCGCCCGAGGGTCGGCGAGCACCGCCGGGGCGGCGCGGTCGAGCAGTTCCTCGCCGGAGGGGGTCGCCGTGCGCTCCCAGGCCACCGGCTCGGCGGGGCCGGGGGCCGGCGGCGGCCCGGGAATGTCACGGACGGCGGGCTCCACGACGGCTGGGAATTCCGGGAGGCCCGGTCGGTCCGGCGGTGGTTCGAGGCGGATTTCTGGCATGGGCCACCCTTTCCTCGCGTCCGCGCAGACGGGCGGCACCCGGCGGCGGCCGGATGCGGAATGCTGCGCGGCACCGATGATTTCACCGTGCTTTCCGGCCGTCACCGGTGATTCACGGGTGACGGCCGATGGGCCGAAGCGCGGCCGCCCGGCTGTGCTCCGGCGTGCGGAGAGGGCGCACGGATGGGTGGTTCGCCCCGTCCGCGCGGCCCCGGCGGCACGGCCGCCGGGGCCGCCCGAGGAAATGGGTTTCTCGGCCGAACGGAGCAATCGAGAATTTCCCGGGCGGTCCGGCCGGATGAACCCGGAATAAACTCGGCGGCCGGAGAGCCACGAATTCCGAGGAGCCCCCCATGGCCGAAGTGAAGCTTGCCGCCACACCGCGTACCGACTTCGGCAAGGGTGCCGCCCGGCGTATCCGCCGCGAGAACAGGGTCCCCGCCGTCGTCTACGGCCACGGCGCCGACCCCAAGCACCTCGCGCTGGACGGCCACGCGCTGTGGATGGCCCTCAAGACGCCGAACGTGCTCATCCGGCTCGACATCGAGGGGGGCAAGAGCGAGCTGGTGCTCCCCAAGGCCGTCCAACGCGATCCGCTCAAGGGCTTTCTGATCCATGTGGACCTCCTGGCCGTGAAGAAGGGCGAAAAGGTCACCGTGGACGTCCCGGTCCTCACCGAGGGCGAGCTGGCACCCGGCGGAAACCTGCTGGAGCACATGCTGGACGCGCTGCCGATCGAGGCCGAGGCCACCCACATCCCGGAGTCGTTCACCGTCTCCATCGAGGGCCTGGAGGCCGGTCACACCATTCGCGCCGAGGACATCGAGCTGCCGCGCGGCAGCACCCTGGCCGTCGACGGGAGCACGGCCCTGCTCCAGGTCGTCGCCGCGCAGGCGGAGGAACTCCCCGAGGAGGAAGAGGAGGCGGAGGAGGGCGCCGAGGCCGCCGCCCCGGCCGAGGCGGCCGAGGCCGAGCAGCCCGCGGAGGGCGGCGAGGGCTGACGCGCGCATGGCGCTGCACAAGGGCGGCGGCGGCCGGCACGCCGCCCGCCGCTACGCGGTCAACCCCTTCTACGGCGAGGCGGACCCGGTCTCCTCGATGGCGCTGGAGCCGCCCCGGCACCGGATGCCCGACGGGCCGATGACCCCGTCCGCCGCCTATCAGTTCGTCCACGACGAACTGATGCTCGACGGCAACGCCCGGCTCAACCTGGCCACCTTCGTCACCACCTGGATGGAGCCCCAGGCCGGGGTGCTGCTGGCGGAGTGCCGCGACAAGAACATGATCGACAAGGACGAGTACCCGCGCACCGCCGAACTGGAACGGCGCTGCGTGGCCATGCTCGCCGACCTGTGGCACGCCCCCGACCCCGCCTCTGCCGTCGGCTGCTCCACCACCGGCTCCAGCGAGGCGTGCATGCTCGCCGGCCTCGCCCTCAAACGCCGCTGGGCCCTCGCCCATGGCGACCGCTACCCGGGCGGCGGGGCCCGGCCCAATCTGGTGATGGGCTCCAACGTCCAGGTCTGCTGGGACAAGTTCTGCAACTTCTGGGAGGTCGAGGCCCGCCAGGTGCCCATGGAGGGCGACCGCTTCCACATCGACCCCGAGGCCGCGGCCGGGCTGTGCGACGAGAACACCATCGGCGTCGTCGCCGTCCTCGGCTCCACCTTCGACGGCTCCTACGAACCGGTCGCCGAGATCTGCGCCGCCCTGGACGCCCTCCGGGAACGCACGGGCCTGGACGTCCCCGTCCACGTCGACGGCGCGTCCGGCGCGATGATCGCCCCCTTCCTCGACGAGGACCTGGTGTGGGACTTCCGGCTGCCGCGCGTCGCGTCCATCAACACCTCCGGCCACAAGTACGGCCTGGTCTACCCCGGCGTCGGCTGGGCCCTGTGGCGGGAGAAGGCGGCGCTCCCCGACGAACTGGTCTTCCGCGTCAACTACCTGGGCGGCGACATGCCCACCTTCGCCCTCAACTTCTCCCGCCCGGGCGCGCAGGTCGCCGCGCAGTACTACACGTTCCTGCGGCTGGGCCGCGAGGGCTACCGGGCCGTCCAGCGCAACTCCCGCACCGTCGCGAGCGGTCTCGCCCGGCGCATCGGGGAACTGGGCGACTTCCGTCTGCTGACGCACGGCGACCAGCTGCCGGTGTTCGCCTTCACCACGGCCGACGGCATCAGCAACTTCGACGTCTTCGACGTCTCGCGCCGGCTCCGGGAGCATGGCTGGCTCGTGCCCGCGTACACGTTTCCGCCCGACCGGGAGGACCTGTCGGTGCTGCGGGTCGTGTGCCGCAACGGGTTCTCGCAGGACCTCGCGGACGTCTTCCTCGACGACCTGGTCGCCCTCCTGCCCGAACTGCGCCGGCAGGACGCGCCACTGGACCGGCCGGAGCGGGTGGCGACGGCGTTCCACCACTAGGAGCGCCGTTTCCTGGGGCTCCGCCCCAGACCCCGGTCCTCAAACGCCGGACGGGCTGACATTCAGCCCAGCAGCCGCTGCTCCTTCGCTACGGCCACCGCGCCGGCCCTGGTGTCCACCCCCAGCTTGGCGTAGATGCGGCCCAGGTGGGTCTTGACCGTGGCCTCGCTGATGAACAGCGCCCGGGCGATGTCCCGGTTGCCGAGGCCGCGCGCGAGCTGGCCCAGGATGTCGCGCTCGCGGTCGGTGAGCGTGCCGGTGGCGGGCCGGGTGCCGCGCAGCCGGGCCATGACCCGGCCGGCCACCGGCGGGGAGAGCGCCGTACGGCCCTGGGCGGCGGCCCGCACGGCCGCGAAGAGCTCCTCGGGCCGCTCGGCCTTCAGCAGATAGCCGGTGGCCCCGGCCTCCAGGGCGCGGGTGACGTCGGCGTCCGTGTCGTAGGTGGTGAGCACCAGCACCCGCACCCCGTCCGGCCCGTCCGTGATGCGGCGCGTGGCCTCCACCCCGCCGATGCCCGGGCCCAGCTGGAGGTCCATCAGCACCACGTCCGGCCGCAGCTTCGCCGCCATGGCGACGGCCTCCTCGCCGGTTCCCGCCTCGCCGACGACCTCGATGCCGGGTTCGCTGGCGAACAGGGCGCGCAGCCCGGCGCGGACGACGGCGTGGTCGTCGCACAGCAGCAGACGGACGGGCGTGGCGGCGCTCATGACAGCTCCGGGGAGTCGGGGGAGACGAGGGGGAGGGCGGCGGAGACGACGGTGCCCTCGCCGGGCACGGACTCCACGCTCAGCCGGCCGCCCAGCCGGCCCGCGCGGGCCCGCATCGCGGGCAGGCCGTGGCCGCGCCCCGGGCCGGCCACCGGGGCGGTACCGGCGTCGAAGCCCCGCCCGTCGTCGGCGACGTCGAGGACGACCTGGTCGTCGAGCCAGGTGAGGGTGAGGGCCGCGGTGCTCGCCCCCGCGTGCTCGCGGACGTTGGCGAGCGCGCCCTGCGCGATCCGCAGCAGCGCCGACTCCGCGCTCTCCGGCAGGGGGACGGGCGTCCCCTCCTGGTGGAAGCGCACCGTGAGGCCGGGCACCGGCTCCCGTTCGGCCAGGGCGCGCAGCGCCTCCGCCAGGGGCACCCCGCCCGCGAGGTCGGCGGGGGCCAGGTCCGCGACGAAGCGGCGGGCCTCGGCCAGGCCCCGGGCGGCGACGTCCGCCGCGGCGCGGACGTGGTGGCGGGCCGTGCCCGGGTCGGCCGTCCAGATCCGGTCGGCCGCCTGGAGCAGCATCTGCTGGCTGGACAGGCCCTGGGCCAGGGTGTCGTGGATCTCCATCGACAGCCGCTGCCGCTCGGCGAGCGCGCCCTCGCGGCGCTCGGTCGCGGCCAGCTCCCGGCGCGTGCGCAGCAGATCGCCGATCAGGGCGTCCTGCCGGGCCCGCTGCCGCTCCATGTGCACGAAGGCGGCGGTGGCCAGCGCGGCGACGGTGGGCGGCGCGACGACGAGGTTGGGGTCGAAGCCGAACAGGCTGATCTGCGCGGCCACGACGAAGACCGTCAGCCCCGTGATCAGCACGAGGGAGCCGCGGACGGGCAGGGTGCGCAGGGCGGTGTAGACGAGCGGTACGGCGCACCAGGCGAAGCTCGGGGCCGCGACCACCAGCACCACCCACACCCCGACGACCGCGCCGAGCCACAGCCGCCGCTGTGTCGGGGCGGCGTCGTCGAGGCCGGCGCCGAGCACGTAGAGGATGCCGAGCAGGGTGCTCAGCGCGATGATCCACGGGGTGTGCGGCTGGCCCGCGTGGCGGATCAGGAAGCGGACGAGGGACGCGCCGAGGAGGAGGAAGAACGCGGTGTGCCGGACGACGGCGAACCACCGCGCGTCGGGGTCGCGGTCCGGGAGCGGTGGGGCGGTGCCGGTCACGTACGTGTTCACGTCTTCTGTCCTAACCCCTGGTGATCGCCCTCGCATCATCCGATCGGTCGACCCCGGGTCGTCCGAACCGCGCGCGGATGCCCTCCGGACCGATGACCGGGAGGGGGCGTGATCGCTTCGAGGATGGTGACGTCCCGATCGGCTCCGATCAGTTCCGTCAGGAGTTCCCCATGAAGAGCCTCCAGAACGTCTCCGTCCGCGCCCGTGTGATCACCGGCTCCGTCGCCGTGGCCGTCGCCGGTGCCGTCACCTTCGGCGCCGTCGCCGCGTCGGCGGCCCCGGCCCCCGCCGCCGCCCCGGCCCCGGCCCCGGCCGCCAAGGGCCTGGTCCAGGTGAACCGGCTGTCGGTGGACGCGGCGGCCAAGGCCGCGCAGGCCGCGCTCGCCGCCGCGAGGAAGGACGGGCAGAAGGTGTCCGTCGCCGTCGTCGACCGCGACGGCAACACCGTGGTGACCCTGCGCGGGGACGGCGCGGGCCCGCAGTCCTACGAGTCCGCCGCGCGCAAGGCGTTCACGGCCGTCTCCTGGAACGCCCCGACCTCGGAGCTGGTCAAGCGGCTCCAGCAGACCCCGAACCTCAAGGACATCCCGGGCACCCTCTTCCTGCCCGGCGGCGCCCCCGTCCAGGACAAGGGCGCCCCGGTCGCGGGCATCGGCGTGGCGGGCGCGCCCAGCGGCGACCTCGACGAGAAGTACGCGAAGGCGGGCGTCGCCGGCCTCGCGGACTGATCCGGGCCGGACACGCCGCAGGGGCCCGTCCCGGTGATCCGGGACGGGCCCCCACGGGCGTCATCGCGCTCAGGCCGTGGCGACCAGCGCGTCGCGGACCTCGCGGAACGCGGCGACCGTGCGCAGCACGTCCTCGCGGGAGTGCGCGGCCGACAGCTGGACGCGGATGCGCGCCTTGCCGTTGGGCACGACGGGGTAGGAGAAGGCGATCACGTAGATGCCCTTCTCCAGCAGCGCCGCGGCCATCCGGCCGGCCAGCGCGGCGTCGCCGACCATCACCGGGGCGATCGGGTGCTCGCCCGGCAGGATGTCGAAGCCCGCGGCGGTCATCTCCGCGCGGAAGAGCTTGGTGTTCTCCCGCAGCCGCGCCCGGCGGTCACCGGACTCGGTCAGCAGGTCGAGCACCCGCAGCGAGGCGCCGACGATGGACGGCGCGAGGGAGTTCGAGAAGAGGTACGGGCGCGAGCGCTGGCGCAGCAGCTCCACGATCTCGGCGCGCGCGGCGACGTAGCCGCCGCTGGCCCCGCCGAGGGCCTTGCCGAGGGTGCCGGTGATGATGTCGACCCGCTCGGTCACCCCGAACAGCTCGGGCGTGCCGCGGCCCTCCTCGCCGACGAAGCCGACGGCGTGCGAGTCGTCGACCATGACGAGGGCGCCGTAGCGCTCGGCCAGGTCGCAGATCTCGTCCAGGGGGGCGATGTAGCCGTCCATGGAGAAGACGCCGTCGGTGACGATCAGCTTGTGACGGGCGCCCTCGGCCTCCTTGAGGCAGCGCTCCAGATCGGCCATGTCACGGTTGCGGTAGCGGAAGCGGGCCGCCTTCGACAGGCGGATGCCGTCGATGATGCTCGCGTGGTTGAGCTCGTCGGAGATCACCGCGTCCTCGGCCGTCAGCAGCGTCTCGAAGACACCGCCGTTGGCGTCGAAGCAGGAGCTGTAGAGGATCGTGTCCTCCATGCCGAGGAACCGGGAGATCTTCTCCTCCAGCTCCTTGTGCGGCGCCTGGGTGCCGCAGATGAACCGGACGGAGGCCATGCCGAAGCCCCAGTCGTCCAGGGCCGTCTTCGCGGCGGCGATGACCTCGGGGTGATCGGCGAGGTCGAGGTAGTTGTTGGCGCAGAAGTTCAGGACCTTGCCGTCACCGACGCTGATGGCCGCGGACTGCGGGCTGGTGATCACGCGCTCGGACTTGTACAGCCCGGCGTCGCGGATGTCCTGCAGCTCCTTGCGCAGGTGCTCGCGCATGCTGTCGAACACGGGGGGACTCCTCGTGGTGTGGTCGTACGCCAGGGGGATGACCGGCGTCGGGGGCGGGACGGCGTCAGGGGAGGACCGGACGGGTCCAGTCGAGGACGATCTTCCCGCACCGGCCGGAGCGGGCCGTGGCGAAGGCCTCGGCGTACTGCTCGAAACCGAAGCGGTGCGTTATCACCGGCGAGATGTCGAGGCCGCTGCGCAGCAGCACGGACATCGCGTACCAGGTCTCGAACATCTCGCGGCCGTAGATGCCGCGCAGCGTCAGCATGCGGGTGACGACGGTGGCCATGTCGATGCTCACGTCGCCGGTGGGCAGGCCCAGGGCGGCGATCCGGCCGCCGGGGGACATGGTCGCGATCATGTCCTGGAGGGCGTCGGCGCGGCCGGACATCTCCATGCCGACGTCGAAGCCCTCGGTCATGCCGAGCTCCGGCATGACGTCGGCGATGCGCCGGTCGCTGACGTCGAGGGCGACGGTGGCGCCCATCTTCTCCGCCAGGGCGAGCCGGTAGGGGCTCACATCGGTGATCACGGTGGAGCGCGCCCCGGCGTGGTTGGCGACGGCCGCGGCCATCATGCCGATCGGGCCGGCGCCGGTGATGAGGACGTCCTCGTTGAGCACCGGGAAGGACAGCGCGGTGTGCACGGCGTTGCCGAACGGGTCGAAGATCGCGGCGACGTCGATGTCGATCTCGTGCCGGTGGACCCAGACGTTCGACTCGGGCAGGACCACGTACTCGGCGAACGCGCCGTCGGTGTGGACGCCCAGGCCGATGGTGCGGATGCACAGGTGGCGGCGGCCGGCCATGCAGTTGCGGCAGGTGCCGCAGACGAGGTGGCCCTCGCCGCTGACGATGTCGCCGGCGCTCACGGTGGTCACGCCGGGGCCGGTCTCCACGACCTCGCCCGCGAACTCGTGACCGACGACGAGGGGAGCGCGGACCACGCGGGCCGCCCAGTCGTCCCAGCTGTCGATGTGCAGGTCCGTGCCGCAGATGCCGGTGCGCAGCACCTTGATCAGTACCTGCCCGGGACCGGCCTCGGGGGTCGGTACCTCGGTCAGTTCGAGACCCGGCCCCGCCGCGGTCTTCACCAATGCCCTCATGGGGGATCACTGTGGCGGCTGAGGACTGTGAAGTCCATCAACGTTATGCGCTGACACCTGTGAAGCTCTGCTTCATGGATGCGATAGTGGACAAATGATCGACCCCCGCCGGCTCAGGGTGCTGAGCGCCCTCGCCGACCACGGCACCGTGACCGCAGCCGCCCACGCCCTGTACCTCTCGCCCTCGGCGGTCTCCCAGCAGCTGGCCGCCCTGGAGGCGGAGACCGGGCACGCCCTGCTGGAGCGGCGCGGCCGCACCGTGCGGCTCACGGCGGCCGGCAGCGTCCTGGCCGGGCACGCGGTGGAGATCGCCGCCCAGCTGGAGCGGGCCGAGGCCGACCTGGCCCGGTGCTCCACGGGCCTGGTGGGCGAGGTGACCGTCGCGGCCTTCGCCACGTCCATCACCGAGGTCGTCGCCCCCGCCGTGGCCGCCATCGGCCGGCGGGCGCCCCAGGTCCGGGTGCGGGTCAAGGACGCCGAGGGGCACACCAGCGCCCGGCTGCTCCTGGACGGCGAGGCGGACATCGCCGTGGCCGTCGAGCACCGCGACGCCCTGGTCTCCGACGCCGGGCGGCTGCTGCACGCCCCGCTCTACGAGGAGCCCTTCGACGCCGTCCTGCCACCCGGCCACCGTCTCGCCGACAAGCCCGAGGTGGACCTCACGGACCTGCGGGACGACCCGTGGATCACCCCCTGGCCGGGCAACCCCGTCCACGAGGCCGTGGTGCGGGCCTGCGAGGAGGCCCGGTTCCGGCCCCGCGTGGAGTGCCTCTCGGACGACTTCTCGGCGGTCTGCGCGCTGGTGGCCGTCGGGGCGGGCGTCGCGCTCGTACCGCGCTCGGCCCTCCACGGCATCCGTCCGGCGCTCACCCCCGCCGTCCGCCCGCTGCGCGGTCCGGGACCCACGCGCCGGGTGTTCACCGCCGTCCGCCGGGGCAGCGAGGGGCACCCCCTGCTGCGGCTGGCCCTGGCGGAGCTCCGCGACCGGGCGGCCGCTCTCGCGGGGTGAGTCCCGCGCCCCCTGGGGACGGCCCGTTTTCCGGCAGGGCCGGAATCGGTCGCACCGGCGTTCGCGGGCCGCGACGGGCCGGGGCACGATGGTGGCGATTCAGCCGTCCGGCCGTCCGCACCCCCCGGGAGCACGCATGATCTTCATCGCCGTCAAGTTCACCATCCGCCCCGAGCGCAGCGCCGAGTGGCTGGACCTGGTCAAGGACTTCACCGAGGCCACCCGCGCGGAGGACGGCAACGTCTTCTACGAGTGGTCCAAGAGCGTCGAGACCCCCCACCAGTTCGTCCTGCTGGAGGCGTTCAAGGACAGCGCGGCCGGCGAGGTCCACGTCAACTCCGAGCACTTCAAGACCGCCATGGCCTGGATGCCCGACGTCGTCGCGAGCACGCCGGAGATCATCCACGTCGAGACGCCGGGCACCGGCTGGTCGGCCATGGCCGAGGTGACGCCGCGTCCGTGACGCCGCCCGGCCGGGCGCGCCGGGGAGGGGGCTGTTCGGGTCACGACCCGGCGCGTCGGAATATCTGAAGAGATGGTCAAAGCCATAGTCGGGACCGTGCGGCGAAAACGTCGACAAATCGGTTAGACCAGGCGGAGACAAAGTGAACGAAGGCACGGCCAGGCCCCCCGACGCCCCCCGGACCCGCTTCCGCACCCGGTGCGCCACCTGGCTGCGGCGCACGGCGGCGGGCGCCGCCACCGCGGCCGCCGCCCTCGGCGGCCTGGCCCTGCCCGCCCAGGCGGCCCCGCTGCCCGGCGGCCTCGGCCCCTGCCTGCCGGGCAGCTGCCCCCGCACCTACCCGGCCCTCAACGACAGGCCGTTCACGGGCCGCGACGACAACGTCAACGTCTTCACCGGCGGCGACTTCCGCGTCCGCGGCGGCGCCGCCGGGGCCGAGGGCCGGGTGGTGACCCTCGGCGACTTCGACGTGAACAAGACCTCCGGCGGCGCCCTCTACACCGTGGGCGTCCTCCACGTCGGCTCCCGCGTCCCCCCGTCCGACGGCGCCGACTTCCTCACCACCGACGGGGACGTCCTCGTCGCCCCCGGCCAGCGGCTGGACGCCGAACGCGGCGTCGTCCGGCACGCGGGCGACGTCTCCGGCCTGGTCATCGGCGGCGACGCCGCGGCCGCGGGCGCCGCCCGGCCCTACGCCGGACTGCGCGAGCGGCTCGTCGCCACCAGCCGCTGCTACGCCCGCGGCGCGGACGGACGCGCCCGCCCCGCCACCGGCACCGCCCGCAACACCGGTACGGAGACCGTGTTCACCGGCGACGGCACCTCCCGGCTCCAGGTGTTCCACGTCGGCTTCGACCTCGTCGGCCGCGACGGCGGCCAGCAGGCCATCCGCTTCACCGGCATCCCCGCCGGCGCCACCGTCCTCGTCAACCTCGAAGGCACCTCCCGCGTCGTCAACACCTTCAGCGGCCGTGCCACCGACGACAACCCCTTCAACCGGCTGCGCGAGCGCCTGCTGTGGAACGTCCCCGACGCCCGGCGCGTCGACTTCCTGGGCACCGGCCAGTTCCAGGGCAGCGTCCTGGTGGGCGACCCCACCAGCGAGGCCACGGTCACCCTGCCGGGCATGAACGGCCGCTTCCTCACCGCCGGTTCGCTCACCCACACCTCCGCCACGGGCGGCGACAGCGGCCAGGAGTTCCACGCCTACCCCTTCACCGGCGACCTCCCCGACTGCGCGCCCCCGCCCCGGCCCACCGGAGAGGTGACGGTCGTGGAGCGGGACGCCCAGGACGGCCGCCCGCTGCAAGGCGCCCGCTTCCAGCTCTGGCGGGACACCAACGGCGTCCCGGGCCTCCAGACCTCCGGCGACCGGCCCGACACCCGCTCCGCCGACGAGTGCGTCTCCGACACCCACGGCGTGTGCCGCAGCACGGTCGAACCCGGCACCTACTACTGGCAGCAGCTCCAGCCCCCGCCCGGCTACCGGCTGCCCGACCGCACGGTGTTCGGGCCGCTCGAGCTCACCGCCGTCAACGCGGCCCAGGGCGTCTCCCTCACCGCCGGCAGCACCCCCGACCCGGCCTCCTACGGCTCGATCCACCTGGTGACCAAGGACACCCGCACCGGCCGACCGCTGCCCGGAGCCCGCTTCGAGCTGTGGCGCGAGACCAACCGCCGCCCCGGGCTCCAGATCGCGGGCGCCGCCCCCGACCGCCGGGCCGACCCCGGCTGCACCACCGACCGCGCGGGCCGCTGCGCCTTCCGGGGCCTGCCGCCGGGCGCGTACTACCTGCGGCAGACCGTCGTGCCCGACGGCTATCTCCCGCCCCCGGAAAGAGTGTTCGGTCCGTACGCGGTGACCGTGGCCAACGCGCGGTCCGGCATCACCGTGACGCTGAAGGGCACCCCGCGCGAGCCGGGCGGGCGCCGATGACGTGACGCGCGGGGCCCGCGCGTCAGTCGACCCGCACCTCGTCCACCCCCAGGTACATCACGTCCGGCCGGGCCGGGTTGAAGGCGATCGCGGAGACGCCGTCGTAGGCGTTGTGCGTCGCCGTCACCCGGCCCGTCGAGGCGTCGTAGCGGAACAGATCGGTGCCGTAGTTCTGGAAGTACGTGCCGTACGTGAAGTGGAGGACCTTCGGGTCGACCGGACTGGGCGCCAGCAGCGTGCCGTTGGTGAGCTTGACGGCGGCGGAGTCGTCGACGACCTTGACGTACGTCAGGCCGCCGTCGGCCGACCGGTACAGATGCCGCCCCTCGGAGGACGAGCCCGGCGCGGCCTCCACCAGGTCGATGCCCAGGGCGTAGACGACCCTGGGGTCGGCGGGGGAGACGGCGGCGTCGAAGAGGTTGGCCCGCCCGCCCTCGGCCGAAAGCCCGTGCGCCGCCCGCCAGGTGACGCCCCCGTCGGTGGTCACGGCCCCACCGGTCGCCATGCCCCCGGCGACGGCGTGATCCGGATCGGCCGGGTCGAAGGCCACGCCGTAGACGCTCGCCGTGCCGCCGAATGCCGGGGTGCCGGCGCGGCGCCAGGTGGCCCCGCCGTCCACCGAGTCGTACAACTGCCCGTCGTCCCCGGCCAGGCGCACATGACCGGGCCGCGCCCGGTCGGTGCCCAGCCCGCTGACGCGCGCGGTCGGCGCCTTCAGGGGGGTGACGGTGGTGCCGTCCACGCGGGTGAGGTAACGGCCGTTCTTCTGCCAGGCGAAGGCCCGCCCGCCGGGTGCCGCGGCCAGCCGCGTGGACGCGCCGCCGAGCGTGGCGACGCGCTGCCAGACGCAGCCGGCGTCGGTGGAGCGCAGCAGGGCGTCGTTGTGGCTGGCGAGCAGGGTGCCCGGGGTGTCCAGCGCGACCAGGCCGTGGGTGTAGCCGGTGGCCTTGAGGGTGCCGGAGGTGGGCGCGAGGGTCCTGCCGTCGTCGGTGGTGAAGGTGACGGAGCCGTCACCGGCGACACGGGTGCAGGACGGTGCCGTCCAGGACGCCGGTCCGTTCGCCGCGGTGGTGGGCGGCTGCGCGGAGGCGGGCACCTGAACGAGCGCGAGGGCGGCGGCCGCCGCGGTGGCGGCGATACCGATCCGCTGCATGGGATCTCCTGACGTGGTTATGGGGTGGAACCAACCGGGCGATCATGCCCCTGGGACGGGGAGGGCAACCATGGGCCTTCCGGACCAACACCGCCTCGCCCACGGCGGCGTCGAACCGTCCGCACACCGACGGCCGGCACACGTTCCCGGGATACGAGCCCGTCAGCCGATCGGGTAGTATGTGTGCCGCGCCGCTAGCTCAGTTGGTCAGAGCGGCTGACTCTTAATCAGCAGGTCCGGGGTTCGAGTCCCTGGTGGCGCACTGAACGACAGCGGAGGCCCCCACCGGTCGGTGGGGGCCTTCGCCGTACTCCCCGTGCGTCAGCCCCGCAGGAGGGCCGCGAGCCGGGCCCCCGAGGTACCGAGGCCGGCCGGCGCGCCCAGGGGCGCTTCCGGGGGCGACACGGTGGCGGATGCGGCGCGGCGGCGGATCAGGTCGGCCTCGCCGTAGCGCCGGCACTCCCGGTGCCAGGTGAGGATGGCCGCCAGCCAGTCCTTGAGCTCCTGGACGTAGCCGTCAAGCGCGATGCGGGCCTGCACGTCGAGCGCGAACTCCTCGCACAGCGCGGGCAGTTGCGTGGCGACGATGTGGAGGAACTCCCGCAACCGGGACCTCATCAGGTCGGCGACGATGCCCAGGGCCTCCTCGCGCCCGCAGTCGAAGAAGTTCTGGACGACCAGGACGGAGTTGTGGACCTCGCCCTCGAACTCGATCTCCTTCTGGTAAGAGAAGACGTCGTTCATGAGCGTGGCGTAGTCCGAGGCGGCGTTCTCCAGCGCCTGGACGGGCCGTGAGGCGAGGACTTCGGGGGGCAGTGCCCTGCCGTGGCGGAGCCGGGAGAGCGTCATGGTGAGCGGGGAGCCGAAGGTGTCGCGGCGCATCTCGATGTAGTCGACCGGCTCGGGGATCTTGTTCATGCGCTGGTTGGTCAGCTCCCACTGCCAGCTGTCCAGCATCCCCTCGACGGCCCGCCGGAACACCGCGCGGTCGGCGGCGGGCATGGGCGTCACCGTCCGGACCCAGATGTCCGCCAGGCTCCGCTCCAGGCAGTTCAGCGGTGTCTCGGTGACGACGGCGTCCAGCGGCATGAACAGCTTGAGCCGGTCGGTGCAGTCCTTCGCCGCCGTCAGTCCGTCGGGGCGCCGCCCGAAATGGGCGGGGTAGACGTCGTCCGCGTAGGTGCCCCAGATGAGCCAGTCCGTGGCGAGGTCCAGTTCGTCGGGGCTGGCCTCCGGGCTGATGCCGGCGGCGCACAGCCCCAGGTCGAAGTCGTGGAGGTTCCCCTCGTCCCAGTGGCCCGCGAGGGGGTCGGCGGGGCTGGGGACGGTGATGCCCGTGCGACGGGCCCAGTCGACGCCGTGTCGGCGGGTGGCCTCCAGGTGGCGGTTGTGCCGGGTCTGGAAGGGCATCTCGAAGTCGGGGCGCGGCAGCGGGCCCACCTTCTCGAACGGGACGTGGGTGAACCCGCGCAGCCGCGCGGGCAGCGTCGCCAGGATCGAGGGCACCAGCAGGGCCGCCGAGGTGCCGATGCCGAGCGGCCCGCCCAGCAGGGCCTCGGGCACCCGGGGGCCGCCCGTGGTGCTCTTCATATAGCGGCTGGAGCGCAGGTGCCACTCGTGGCCGCCGGCCTGCCAGTCCTGGAGGCCCTTGACGTAGGCGAAGACGTCGGCGTACGCCCGCGCGTCCAGCCCGTGCTCCCCCAGGACCGGGCCGACCTCGGTGAGGGCGGTGTGCTCGAACTGCTGAAGGCGGGAGGTGAGGAGATCGCCCACGGCGTCGGCGGCCCGCTGGGTGTCACAGCCCAGGAAGCGCTCGAAGACGAGGACGGCGTTGGCGAGTTCGCCCTCGTTCTCGGTCTCGCGCTGGTAGGAGAAGAGGTCGTTGCGCAGGTGGACCCCGTCGGCGAAGGTGTCCTTCAGGACGCGCAGCGGCCGGGTCGCCGCCACGGCGTCGGGCACCTCGGCGCCCGCCGCGTACTCGACGAGGTGGGCGGACCAGGGCGCCCCGCCGACCTTGCGGCGCATCTCGATGTACTCGACGGGGTTGGCGACACGGCCCTCGTTGATGTTCGACAGCTCCCACATCGACTCCTCGAGCAGATGCCAGGTGCTCTCCCGGAAGCGCCGCCGCCACTCCGGCGACATGTCCGGCACCGTACGCGCCCACAGGTCGGCCAGCCCCGCCTCCACCTGGTTGGTGGGCTCCGGGACGGCGTCGTCCGGGCCGAGCGGCATGAAGGCGCCGAGGCGGTCGAGATACGCGCGGGCGCCCAGGGTGTCGCCCGTGCGCTTGAACCGGGCCAGGAAGTCGTCGTCGAAGAAGAACACCCACACGTACCAGTCGGTGACCACGTCCAGCTTGGGGCCGGAGGCGTCGGGGTGGGTGTAGGAGCACAACAGGGCGTAGTCGTGGGAGTCGAATTCCCTCTCGTCCCAGACGCCCGATCCCTCGATCATGTCCATCCGCCGCGCCCATGCCTTCGAATGCCGCCGCGCGCCCTCGAGATGGGGATTGAGGCGGGCCGGGTGCGGTGTGTAGAAGCGGGGCAGCTCGAAGGGGTTGGGCATCGCCTGCGCGGCCTTTCGGTGCGGATGGGACCGTCGGGGGCACGCTATGGCGGGGACTGGGCGTGGAGGTCAGGGAAAGTAGGATTTCCGCCCGATATGGTGAATAAAAGAGGAGTTGAGATTAACGATCTTGCTGCCGATGACGTCTTTCCCCTACAGTCCCCCCGTTTTGCTCATTTGATCTTGGGGGAATCGATGACCACAGCGTCATCCGCGACATCTACGTCATCCGCGCCGTCCCGGCGCTTCGGGGCCGGCGCCATGCTGAGCTGGGCCGTGACCATCGCCTGCAATGTGGTGCTGCCGTTCGTCACCTACAACCAGCTCACCGACGCGGGCTGGAGCGACTTCTCCGCCCTTGTGGCCTCCGGTGTCTGGCCGGTGGTGGACGTCGTCATCTACCTGATCTGGCACCGGCGCGTCGACGAGTTCGCCGTGCTGACCCTGATCTTCCTGGTGCTGACCATCGCCGTCACCGGCGTCGGACCGCACTCGGCCCGCCTGCTGCTGGTCAAGGACTCCCTGATCACCGGCCTCTTCGGCGTCGTCTGCCTGATCAGCCTGGCCACCCCGCGCCCGCTGATGTTCTACCTCGGCCGGAAATTCGGCACCGACGGCTCCGCGAACGCCGTCGCCCACTGGAACGGCCTCTGGCGGCACGAGAGTTTCCGGCGGACGATGACCCTGATCACCACGGTCTGGGGCCTCGGATACATCGTCGAGGCGATCGCCCGCGTCGGACTGTCCTACGCGCTGTCGACCGGCGCCATGGTCGCCGTGAATTCCGTCCTCGCCTATGGCGTCCCCGCCCTTCTGATCGCCTGGACGATCACCTATTCCAAGCGCGCCCGCGCCAAGGGCCACGCCGAAGCCGCCGCCGCGGCCGTCTGAGGCCTGATCGGTTGAATCCCCGTCATTTGGGGGACAGGAAACGGCACAGCCGTTGCAGCGGCCAGGTGTTGATGACGTCGTCCTTGGTCAGCCAGCCACGCTGCGCCGTTCCCACGCCGTAGCGCATATATGGAAGATGCGTGGTGGAGTGCGCGTCCGTGTTCACCGCGAACTTCACCCCGTACCGTTTCGCCCGCAGAATGTCCTCGTCGCACAGATCGATCCGCTCCGGATGGGCGTTGATCTCCAGGGCGGTGCCGGTCCGCGCGCACGCCTCGAATACGGCGTCGAAGTCGGCGTCGATTCCGGGCCGTTTGCCGAGGAGCCGGGTGGTGGGGTGCCCGATGACCGATACATGGGGGTTCTCGCAGGCCCGCACCAGCCGTCGGGTCAGCTCCGCCCGGCTCTGGTTGAAGTGCGAGTGGACGGACGCGACGCACAGGTCGAACCCCGCCAGGAACTCCCCGGGCCAGTCCACCTCCCCGTCCGGCCCGATGTTCAGCTCGGCGCCGTGCAGCAGCCGCATCCGCCGGTGCTTCCCGTCGAGTTCCCGCACCCGCTCGCGCTGCGCGAGGATCTTGGCGTCCGTCATCCGCTGCATGTACAGGTCGGGGGCGTGGTCGGTGACGGCGTAGTAGGAGTAGCCGCGCCGGGCGGCCGCGGTGACCATGTCCTCCAGGGAGGCCAGTCCGTCCGTGAGGTCGGTGTGGGTGTGGAGGTCGCCCCGGATGTCGCCGTCCTCGACGAGTTCGGGCAGCTCGTCGCGGAGCCCGGCCGCCACCTCGCCCCGGTCCTCGCGCAGGGTGGGCGGGATCCAGGGCAGGCCCAGCCGGGCGTAGACGTCCTCCTCCGTCGCCGAGGTGATCCGCCGCCCGCTCTTGGCGTGGAACAGCCCGTACTCGGACAGCTTGTACCCGTGGCGGACGGCGAGTTCACGGATACGGATGTTGTGCGCCTTGGAGCCGGTGAAGTACAGCAACCCGGCCCCCCAGGAACCGGGCGGCAGGACGCGCAGGTCGACCTGGAGGCCCTTGGTGGTGCGGATCGAGGTCTTCTTCTCGCCGTGCGCGATGACCTCGGCGGTGTAGGGGAGGGCGGCGATCGCGTCCATGAACGGGCCCGAGCGGGTGGCGGCGACGAGGACGTCGATGTCCCCGATGGTCTCCCGCATGCGGCGCAGAGACCCGGCGTACGCGCACCCCTCGCAGCCGGGCGTCCCCGAGAGCTCGGCGACGATCTGTTCCGCGACGTCCATGGCGGCGTCGATGAGGATGCGGCCGCCGGCGCCGCCCGCCTTCTGGGCGAGGGCGATGCCGTGGAGGATGTTCTCCTCGGTCCGGGGCCCGAAGCCCTTGAGGTCGCGCAGTTTCTTGTCGTGGATGGCGTCGAGGAGTTGTTCCACGGAGGAGACGCCCAGCTCCTCGTAGAGCGTCATGGCCTTTCTGGGGCCCAGCGTCGGGATGGCGATGAGCTCCCGGACGCCGGGCGGGATCGCCGCCCTGGTCTCCTCCAGGGCCGGGATGCGGCCGGTGCTCAGATACTCCAGGACCTTGTCGGCGATGGACTTCCCCACGTTGGGGATTTCCCGCAGGCCCTCGGCGTCGAGGGTGGAGATGTCGGTGGGGTAGCCGCCGATCGCGCGGGCGGCCTTCTCGTAGGCACGGGCCTTGAAGGCGTCGCCACCGGTGATCGCGACGAGGTCGGCGTACTCCTGGAGGACCGCCTCGACCTCGTCATTGGGCCGGGCCATAGGTCAAGCGTGCCACCGGGGCGGTGCCGCGCAACCGGGTGCCCGGCCGCGTGGGGGCGGGGAGCCGGCACGCGGTGGTGGTGGGGGTGCCGCTGTCGGCCGTCCCGGGCGAGCCGGGCAGGAGGCCGAGCACGGCGGCGGTGCCAAGGGTCATGACAGGGGTGCGGCGCATGAAGTACCTCTTATCCGGTCATCGGCTTGGTCGTAAGGGGTCTGCCCCGGTGCCGGGACGGCACGCGCCGTATCGCCCGTACGGGGGAAGGAGAAACGATCTATCGGCACGGCGTGCGAGCGGACGGCACCGGATCGCGTGAGATCGTCCCGGGTTTCCGCGCGGAGGAGTGTTCACATGTTCTGGTCCCGTCGGTGGCCCGCGGTCGTGGCCGTCCTTCTGACGCTGCTCGCCGTGGCGGCTCCGGGCGCGGCGGGAGAACCCGGGCGGCCGGGGTGTTCCGGGGCCGCGCTCCGGCGCGTTCCCACAGAGCGGAAGGTCATCGCGCTGACCTTCAACGCGGCGTGGAACGAGGACGGCGTCAGCCGCGTCCTGGCCGTGCTCCGCAGGGAGCGGGTGCCCGCCATGTTCTTCCTGACGGGGGACTTCGCCGACCGCCACCCCGACGCGGCCCGCGCGCTGGCCGCCCGCCACCCCGTGGGCAGCCACTCCTACAGCCACCCGAGGTTCCCCGGCCTGTCCTTCCCCGAGGAGCGCCGGGAGGCCGTCCTGTCCGCACGCGCCATCCGCCGGGCCACCGGCCGTACGCCCGTGGCCTTCCGGTTCCCGTACGGCGAGTTCACCGAGCGGAACGTCCGCGACGTCAACGCGCTCGGGTACCCCGTCGTCGAGTGGGTGGACGACACGGCCGGCTGGCGCGGGCCCGACGGGGGCGTGACGGTGGACATGGTCGTCCGGCGGGCGGAGCGGGCGTTCTCACCGGGGGCGATCATCCAGATGCACGTCGGCTCCACGGACGCGCGCCACTCCGTGCTGGACGCCGACGCCCTGCCACGGATCATCGCCGCCGCCCGCGCCCACGGCTACGGCTTCGCCGACCTGGGACGGCTCGTCCGGCGCTGCCGCGTGCGCGGCTGAGACGCCCGGCGGCACGGGCAGGCCCACCAGTGGCCGGACCGTGCCCACGGGACGACTCTTGAAGGACACGACATGACGGCAGGAGGCGGACCATGGCCGAGATATGGATGCCGCAAGCCATCAACATGGACGTCGGTGACCACGCCCCTTACGACCCGGGTTTTCCACCGAAGGCCATCGCGCACATCACAGCGGACCGTGACAACGCCACGGCGGAGAATCCGCAGGACCTTGTCCCCTTCACCAATCTCCAGAATTTCTTCACCCACGACGGGAAGGAAAAGGCGCCACACATCCTCTGGGACCCGTTCGCCGGCGCCTTCGCCCAGTTCTTCCCCGCGACGTCCCGGAGCAAGGCGGTGCACGACCTCGCGGGCGGCACGCGGACCGACCGTGCGGGAAAGGTCGTCATTCAGATCGAGGCGCTGTTCTTCCCGTTCTGCCGCGTCAACGGCAAGGTGTTCCGGCGATTGGCCGACACCCCGTGCAAAGGGTGGCCGGAACTCAACGCGTGGGTGCGTTCCTGGGGGGTGCCGGATACCTGGCCCATGGGGCACCCCGTGGATTTCACCCCCCACCGCTCCGAAACGGTATGGGAGACCCAGGGCGGCTGGTACGCCCACGCACAGGTACCCGAGAACACCCATGTGGATCCCGGGTCCTGGCCGGCCTTCGCGTAGTAGCCGCCGGCCACGTCACCGGGACGCCCGACACCCGGGGCGCTCGACGCGCGCGGCGCTACCGCGCCCTCCCGCAGAACTCGGCCTCCGCCAGGGCGAGCGTGTCGAAGGGCACCCCGAGGGCGTTGCCGCCGAACGCGGCCGTGTGCGAGGCGTCCCGCACGCTGCTCACCTGGGAGACCGCCCCCTGGATCCCGCCGTCGTGCCCCCACACCGTCACCCCGCAGGACAGCTTCCGTGCCGCGATGCCCAGCCCGTACCGCGCCGGCGGGCGCAGCCCGGTGTCCACCGTGGTCAGCATCTCCGCGAGCTGGCGGGCGGGCAGGAGCCGGCCGCCCAGCAGCGCCCGGTAGAAGGCGTTGAGGTCGCCGACGGTGGAGATCATCTCGCCGGCGGCCCACGCCTCCGTCGGGTTGATGCCGGTGACGTCGTGGAACGGCGTCCCCGGCTCGTCCGGGAAGCGGATGTAGCCGCGTCCGGAGGGCCGGGGGAGGGCGGTCGACCGGCCCGGTACGGAGGTGGCGCGCAGGCCCAGGGGGCGCAGGACACGGTCGCGGACCTCCCGGCCGTAGGGGTGGCCGGTGACCTTCTCGATGACCAACCCGGCCAGCACGTAGTTGGTGTTGGAGTAGCTCCAGCCCTTGCCGGGAGCGAAGAGCGGCGGATGGGACACGGCCGTGCGCACCAACTGCCGTGGCGTGTAGGTGTCGAAGCGGTGGTGGAGGAAGTCCCGCTCGAAGAGCCGCTTGTGGAGGGCGGGGTCCGCCGCGTAGTCGAAGATCCCGCTGGTGTGGTCGAGGAGCCGGCGCAGGGACACGGTGCGCCCGTCGTTGCCGTGGCCGCGCACCACGCCCGGCAGCCAGCGCTCCACGGTATCCGTGAGCCGGAGCCGGTGCTCGGCCTCCAGCTGGAGCACCACGGTGGCGACGAACGTCTTGGTGTTGCTGCCGATCCGGAACCGGTCGCGCGCCCGCGGCGCCCGTGGCCGCCCGAGTCCGGCCGTCCCGGCGGACCCGTTCCAGACGCGGCGCCCGTCGCTCCCGGCGCGCCCCTCGCGCGCCTGGCCGACGACGCCGGGCATCCCGGCCCGCACCAGCGCCTCCATGGCCGCCCGGGTCCCCTCGTGCGCACGGCGGTCCGGCGGGACGGACGAGCGGGCACCGGACGGGCCGGACGCGCCGCCGATCAGCGCCACGGCGGTGAGCAGGGCCGGCAGAACGCCGCGGACGGTGCGCTTCGTCATGACTCTTCGCTACCGCGACCCACGATCCGACCGTCGGACGAGCGGGGGAAGTCATCCGTACGGGGAGCCGGCCCCCGCATGGGTGGACAGCCCCCGCACGGGTAGGCGCACCGCGACCGTGCACCGGGTGGACCCGCTCGATTGGCCGTTCGGCCATGCCTCTGGTGAGCTGGAAGACACCCCGCAGGCCCGAGGAGGACCTTGATGGACATCGGCGAGCTGACCGACGAGACGCTCCGCGACCTGCGCCGTGAGCGCCCGTACCCGGCCGTGTCACTGCTCCTGCCGACCACGCGCCGTGCCCCGACCAGCACCGAGGACCAGGTCAGGCTGCGCAACACGGTCGCGGAGGCCAAGCGGCGGCTCGCCGACGACCCGAGGGCGAGCCGCTCGGCGCGCATCGACGTCGAGGCGCAGATCGACGCGGCGGTCAGGGAGGTCGACCTCGCCCACTCCAGCGACGGCCTGCTCATCCTGGCCGCCCCGGGCGAGCACCAGGTCTGGTACCTGCCGCGCACCGTGCCGCAGCGCGTGGTGGTCTCGGACACCTTCCTCACCCGCAACCTGGTCGCGGCCCGGCTGTCCGAGGAGCCGTACTGGGTGCTGGTGCTCTCCGAGTCCGAGACCCGGCTGTGGGACGGTGCCGGGGACCACCTCGTGGAGACCATCGGCCACGGCTTCCCCGTCCGCCCCTCCCTCCCCGACCACGAGGACGCCCTGCCCGGCGCCAACTTCGACAAGGTCGGCAATCACGCCACGACCGCGCGCGAGGAGGCCCACGTGGAGCGCGAACGCCAGTACACGCGCACCGTCGTCGGGGCCCTCATGCCCGTACTGGACCGCGAACCCCGGCCGTTGTACGTCGTGGGGCTGCGCGAGCAGATCGCCCTCCTCGAGAAGCTGTGCCCCAGGCCCGGCGCGATCACCTCCCGGACCGAGCAGGGCGGCGCGATCGGCCTGTCCGCACACGCACTGGCCGAGGTGCTGCGCCCGGCGTTCGAGGAGCGCCGCGCCGCACGGCAGGGCGAGGTGCTGCGCCGCCTCAGCGACGCGCGCGGCCAGAAGCGCTTCACCTCCGGGCTGGACGAGATCTGGCAGACCGTCCGCCAGGGCCGGGTGGCGCTCCTCGCGGTCGAGGACCACTACCAGATCACCGCCCGCGTCGACGGCAACGGCGGCCACCCGGTGCGCCTGGAGGAGCCCGCCGAGCCGCTGACGGCGGACCCCGCCATCCGCGAGGACGTCGTCGACGAGATCGTCGAGGCGGCGCTGGACAACGGAGCGGACGTCGAGTTCGTCCGGGACGACACCCTCGCCGAGGAGGACCGGCTGGCGGCGGTGCTGCGCTACTGAGCGCTCCGCCGGCGGTCAGGATCCCGGCTTGAACCTCACGCGGCGTGAGGATGCATCGTTGTCCCCATGACCGCTTCCACGACCTGGAAGGTCGGTCCGCTCGCCGAGGCCAGCGGGCTGACCGTCCGGACGCTCCACCACTGGGACACCATCGGCCTGCTCAGCCCCTCCCGGCGCACCGCCGGCGGGCACAGGGAGTACACCGAGGACGACCTCGTCCGGCTCTACCAGGTGCTCGCCCTGCGCGGCCTCGGGCTGGGCCTGGACACCATCGCCGTCTGCCTCGACGCCGGAGTGGACCCCGGACGGCTGGTCCGGGACCACCTGGCGAAGGTCGAGGCGTCCATCGCCGCGCTCGACGTCCTGCGGCAACGGCTGCGCCGCCTCGGCGACAGCCTCGCGTCCGACCGGTACCCGACCACCGGCATGCTGCTCGACGCGCTGCACGCCATCGGCGGCACCGGCCCGGAGGGCGAACGAACGCTGCGCCGCCACCTGGACGACGACCGGATGCGGGTGCTGGAGACGCGTGCCGCCGCCCTGGGACCCGCGGCGCACTACCTGCTGCGGATCGAATGGCCGGAGCTCTACCGCCGGGCCGACCGGCTCCGTACGGCCGGGACCCCGCCCACCGATCCGAAGGTCCGGCGCCTGGTGGCGCGCATGGACGAGCTGAGCACGCTGTTCACCGGCGGCGACGCGGGGATCTCCACCGGCGTGCGGGCGGCGTGGCGTGACGACCCGGCCGCGATGTCCGGTGAGCCGGACGCCCCGGCCGACGACTGGCGGGAACTGGCCGACTATCTGGACGCCGCCCGCGTCGATTCCCTCCGCCCTGTTCCGCCCTCTTCCGTCGAAGGAGCCCGGCCGTGAGCCACCGCCGTATCCGTACCCGTGTCCGCCTCGCACTGATCGAGACGTTTCCCACCGCGCTGGCCGTCCCGGTCCTCGCCTTGCTGGCGGCGTTCGGCGCGGTCCCCTGGGAGGTCCTCCCGGCCTTGCCGGTGGCGCTCGCCGTCCACGCCGCCGTCAATTTCCTGTGGCGCCGCTCCAGCAGGACCACATCATTTCAGGACCGTCCGCTCTAGTTCCCGCCAAGGGCGTGGTTTTTCACCGGCGGAAAAGCATCGAACGCGAGTTCTTTGGTCAAAGGCCGGTGTGAACCCGTCATACGGGAACCGAGCGGTCCTCCGTGACCGGGGAAGCTGCGAGAGTTCGTTTCCGCCCGCCTTCACCCGAGGGCACCGGTGGAAGAGCCACTCGACGAAGGGATCCTTTCGTGGGGAAGAAGACCGCAACGACGCTCGCGGCCGCAGCGCTGATGGCCGTCACCCTCGGCGGCCAGGCCGGCGCGGCCACCCTCGATCACACCTCCTCGACGACCGGCGCGACCCGGACGAGCGCACCCACAGCCATGTCGACAGAAATACGCAACGCGCCGTTCGTCCTGGAGAGAGACCAGTCGGTGTCGTCCGACACCGCCCGGCTGGTCATGCAGTCCGACGGCAACCTCGTCGTCTACGACGAGTTCAACCGGGCCCGCTGGGCCTCCAACACCGTCAACAGCGGCTGGCGTGCGGTGTTCCAGGAGGACGGCAACTTCGTGGTCTACACCCGCTCGGGCAGGGCCGTCTGGAACTCGGGCACCGCCGGGCACCCCGGGTCGCGCCTGGCCGTCCAGGACGACGGCAATGTCGTGATCTACGACGGCAGCCAGGCGATCTGGAACACCCGCACGGCTCACTGACGGCCGCCGCGGACATCGATCCGGCGGTCGCCTCGCGGCCGCCGGACGTGTCACACCGCCCCGCGCAGATGGTTGCGGGCGAGCTCGGTCATGACCGTCTGGGTCTTCGACGCCTGCCGTGGAGCGGGCCGGAGGCCCTGCTCCAGCACGATGCGCTCCAGGAGCTGCTGGGCGCCCGGGGCGTCGGCGTGCGGGGCGCGCAGGGACAGTTCGAGGAAGCACGGGCCGTCGTCGCCGACGCTCCAGAACTCGGCGGTGAGCGGCCGGGCCAGGTCCGGCCGCGAGAGTTTCCACCGGACGGCCCTCACCGGGCCGAGGGCGACGGTGTCCCGCAGGCCGTCGTCGGTGATCCCGGCGTGCGCCAGCAGGTCGCGCTGGTCGGGGGTGAGCGGGGGCGGCCAGGCGGCGGGCCCGTTCCCCTCGCCGGAGGCGGGCGGCTCGAAGGTCCCGTCCACCTTGAGCGAGGCCGACCAGACGCGGTCGCTGCCGCTCCAGTCCTCCTCGACCTTGAACTCCCACCCCTTGCCGCCGCGGTTCTCGCGCCATTTCGCGGGCAGGGCGGCCGGGTCGCACGGCCGGAGCTTCGCCGTGAGATCGCTCTTGTCCCCCTTGCCGCCCTTGTCTCCCCCGCCACCCCTGTCCGGCCTGCGCAGCCGGATGATGGCCCCGGCCTCCGCCAGGGGGAGGCGGATGCCCTCGCCGTCCTCCCGGGGGGCGTCCCAGAAGTGGATGCCGAGGCGTTTGCCGTTCCCGGGCTCCAGCCCCAGGGCCCGGCGTGCGTCCTCCGCCGTCCCGCCCGCAAGGATGATCTTGATTTCGGCCTCGGCGTTCCTGAACGTATCCGCCATGTCGTCCTTTATGTCACAGAGGGAGAATGCGCGCCAACTGGCTGACAATCACAGGAAATTCGGGCTCCGGCGCGCCGTGCGCCGGCCCCGCCCGGCCCGACGGGATCCTTGCCCCGTGAGCGATCACGACCCGCCGCACCACGCCGGGCCCGTCCAGGCCACCGAAGGACGGCTCAACTGGCTGCGTGCCGCTGTCCTCGGCGCCAACGACGGAGTGGTGTCCACCGCCGGACTCGTCGTCGGCATCGCCGGCGCGACCGAGGAACGGGGCACCCTGCTGACCGCCGGGCTGGCGGGCCTGCTGGCCGGTTCGCTCTCGATGGCCGCCGGCGAGTACGTGTCCGTCTGCGCCCAGCGCGACGCGCAGCGGGCGGCGCTGGAGCTGGAGGAGAAGGAGCTGCGCGCGCATCCCCGCGCCGGGTTCGCGGCGCTGACCGCCGCGCTGGAGCGGCGCGGCCTGAGCCATGGCGTGGCCCAGGCCGCCGCCCGGGAACTCAGCGGGAACGACGCGCTGCGGGCGCACGCGCGCGTGGAGCTCGGCATCGACCCGGACGACCTCACCAATCCCTGGGCCGCGGCCGTGGCCAGCTTCCTCTCCTTCACCGCCGGTGCGCTGCTGCCCCTGCTGCTGATCGTCCTGCCGCCGGCCGACTGGCGGCTCCCGGTGACCGTCCTCTCCGTCCTCGCCACCCTCGTCGCCACCGGCTGGGCGGGCGCCCGGCTCGGCGGCGCCACCGTCGGCCCGGCGGCGCTGCGCAATGTGATCGGCGGGGCGCTGGCCATGGCGGTGACCTACGGGGTCGGCACCCTGCTGGGCTCGACCGTCTGACGCGCCGCGCGGCGGAGGCGGTCGAGGACGGCGCGGCCCGTCATGGTCCGCTCAGCGGACCCGCGGCTTCCCGCCCTCCCCGTGGCCCCGGCATGCTGAAGGCCGGAGGGAAGACGTCGGTTGGCGGTAACCGGTGCGCGGAGATGTGTCCCAGGTGGCACGCCGTCTGGAAGCGGCGGTGGGGGAGCGGTTCGTCCGCGACGAACTGGCCGAGCTGGTCTCGCGGGCGATCGGCCCCTGCGTGGCGCACGACGGGTTGCGGCTGTTCGGGATGAACCCGGTCACCGGAGCGGTCTCGTTCGGGTTCCTGCACACGTTCAGCCCCGGTCTCGTCCGGGACCAGTTGTACGAGTCCTATCTGGGTGGCGACCCCTTCAGCCCGGTCGACGTCGCCCGGCTGCCGGCGCCCGTGGGCCTGATCGGCGGGGACGACCGCGCCGCACCGGCGCCTCCACCGCGACCCGCACCGGGATCCCCACCGAGGTCGCCCGGGCGTCGGCGTGCCCTGGAGATCCTGACGGCGCACGGCGCCGGCTGCGAGCTGCGGTTGCTGCTCCGGGACGGCCGGGGCCTGTGGGGCCTGCTGTCCCTGCTGAGGTCGGAGGGCGGCAGGGCCTTCGGCCCCGACGACGCCGAGCGGCTCTCCCGGATCTCCTCACCACTGATCACCTTGCTGCGCCGGTACGCCACCGCCGGTGAACCCCGTACCGCCCGGCCGTATCTGCCGGCCGGAGTCGTCATCGTCGGTGCCGACAACGAGGTGCGTTCCCTCACCCCCGAGGCGCGGGCGTGGCTGGGGGAGATCGATCCGGCGCACGGCATGGCACCGGAGTGGATGCCGATGGTGTCGATGCGTGAGATCACCCTCGCCGCGCGGCGCCACCTGATCGATCCGAGCGCTCCCGCACCGGTCGCCTGCAGTCCCGCCGCGTTTCTCGGCCGCAGGGTCGCCGTGCACGCGCAGCCGCTCGACGCGGACGGTACGGGCGATGTCGCGGTGATCCTCCAGGAGGCCACCGGTGACCTGCTGCTGCCCGTGTTCTCGGCCTGGCACGGCCTCACCGCCCGCGAACGCCAGATCGTCCAGCACCTGCATTCCGGCGCGGCGCCCAAGCAGATCGCCCGCAGCCTGAGCGTGTCCCTCCACACGGTCAACACGCATGTGAAGACGGTGTTCCGCAAGACCGGGGTGAGCGGCCGGGACGAACTGCTCGCCACACTCGGAGCGTGACGTGCGGGGTGTGACGCTCCGAGTGTGACGGGCGCTCAGGGGGCCGTGAGCACCAGGACGACGTTGTGGCCACCGAAGCCGAAGGAGTGGCTGACGGCCGCGCGGACGTCCTGACGGCGTGGCTGCTTGGTCACACAGTCGATGTCGAACTCCGGTGCGGGCGCCGTGAGGTTGGCGATCGGCGGTACGAGGCGGTGCTGGATCGTCAGGACGGTCAGCGCCGCCTCGATCGCCCCGGCCGCGCCGAGGGTGTGGCCGAGGACGCCCTTGGGCGCGGTGACGGTGGGCCGGTGCGGCAGGACCCGGGCGATCAACGCCGCCTCCGTGGCGTCGTTGAGCGGGGTGGACGTGCCGTGCGCGTTCACGTGGTCGATCTCGTACGACGCGAGCCCGGCCTCGCCGAGCGCGGTGCGCAGGGCGGCCTCCGCGCCGGGGGCTCCCTCGGGCGGCGCGGTGGGGTGGTGGGCGTCCGAGGTGCTGCCGCAGCCGGTGAGCAGGGCACGGGGACGGGCGCCACGAGCGACGGCGTCCCCGGCACGCTCCAGGACGAGGACGCCGGCGCCCTCGGCCATCACGAAGCCGTCCCGGTCGGGCGCGAACGGGCGGGACGCCTCGCCGACCGCGTCGGTCCGTCCGGACAGGGCGCCCATGTTGCGGAATCCGGTGGTCGAAAGACGGCTGATGGCCGACTCCACGCCCCCGGCCACCGCCACGTCGCACGCGCCCGAGGCCAGCAGGTCGCGTGCCACGGCGATGGCCGTGGCGCCGGAGGCGCAGGCGGTCGCCGGGGCGAGGTTCGGCCCCCGCGCCTTCAGGTCGATGGAGACCTCGCCGGCGCCGAGATTGGGGATGATCATGGGGATGGCGAGCGGCGAGACGGCGTCGGGGCCGCGCCGGCCCAGGCGCCGGTACTGCTCCTCGACCTGCTCCATATTGCCCATGCCGCACCCCATGACGATGGCCACGCGGGAACCGTCCCAGCCGGCCGGGTCCAGCCCCGCGTCCCGCACCGCCTCGCGGGCGGCCAGGACGGCGAGCTTCGCCGGCCTGCCCATGCGCCAGGACGTCCGCCCGACGCGACGGTCGAGGTCGTCCTCGCCGAGGGGCACGCGGCAGGAGAAGTCCATGGGGAGGCCGTCGAGCAGGGGGTCGCGGGCCGCCGTGCCCCGGCCCTCGAGGACGCCCGTCCACGTGGCGTCGACACCGTCCCCGGCCGGGGTGACCAGGCCGAGGCCGGTGACGGCGACCGATGGTCCCGGCGGGTTCACGGGGCTCCCACCGCCTCCCCGCGCCGCAGGGCGTCCAGGTGGTCGGTGATCTCGGCGAGCGTGGTGAAGCGGGTGGCGTGCTCGCTGTCGAGCTTCACCCCGATCCGCTCTTCGAGGAGGAGGGCGAGCTCGGCGAGCGCGAGGGAGTCCAACTGGAGCTGCTCCAGGGTGACCTGGGGCCCGATCTCGTGGTCCGGCACCCGGAAGGTCGTGGTCAGGATGGAGTGGATGACGGCGTAGGTGTCGGTCATGGTGTGTTTCCTTTCGGTTCGGTCGTGGACGGTTCCGCCGGTCAGGGCACGAGGGAGGTGGTGTGCTGCCGCGTCCGCTGGGCGGGTGGCCTCGGTGTTCCGGACGGGTGCCATGTCATGAGGAGCATGCCGAGGGAGGCGCCGCTGGCCAGCCCGAACAGGGCCACCAGGTCGCCGGGGCGCAGCATCCCCCGCCGCTCCGCCTCGACGAGTTGCAACGGCAGGGTCGCGGTGGCGACGTTGCCGTAGCGGGGGAAGGTGGAGACGGCTCTTTCCCCGGGAACGCCGAGGGCTTCGAGGATGGCGTGGGTGAAGGGGACCGACGCCTGATGGACGCAGCAGAGGTGGATGTCGCCCGTCGTGCGGCCGATGGTGTGCAGGGCGTCGAACGCCGCCCCTTCCATGCCGGTGAAGGAGGCGGCCAGGGCGTGGGAGTCGAAGCGTACGGACTGCGAGCCGAACCGGGGAGTGTAGTACGGGTTGGTGACGGTCGCGGCCCGCCAGCCGGCGGAGTTGGCGTGGAAGGCCGCTCCGAGCACTCCGGGGTGGTCGCTCGCCTCCAGGAGGAGGGCGGCGCCCAGGTCGCCGAGGGTGTACGCGGGGAGGAGCGCGGCGAGTTCGTCCTGGTGCCGCGCCGGGAGCCGGGACAGGGCGCTGCCGAGCTCCCCGGTGGTGACGAGCACGCGGTCGTAGCGGCCTGCCCGGATCAGGGCGTCGGCGACCTCGACGGCGTTGAGGACGCCGTTGCAGGCGTTCTGGACGTCGAAGACCGGCGCGGTGACGCCCAGCTTGTGGGCGACGATGTGAGCCGTGGCCGGTTCCTCCACGTCCTCGCTCGCGGAGGCGTAGATCAGCAGGTCGACGGCGTCCGGACCGAGTCCCGCCCGGTCCAGGGCGCGGCGCCCGGCCGCCGCGGCCAGGTCGGAGGGCCAGGTGCCGGCGGGTGCCACGCGGCGCTCCTCGAAGCCGTACATCTGCCGCAGCAGCCCGGGAAGGAGCCGGACGCCCGGGTTGCGGGCCCGGATCTCGTCCTCGATCTCCTCGCCGGTCTGGCGGCCGGGCGGCGTGTGGACGGCGACCCGGGAGATCGTGCTGTGGCGGGGAAGGCCGGGGGATGGCGGGACGGCGCCGTCGTGGTTCATCGCAGGAACCTGACCCTGCCCGTGCCGTACACCGTGCGCAAGCCCAGGCCGGCGCACTGACTCACGTCATTGGTGGGGGTGGCCTTGCCCGACAGGCGCGCTCCGGTGAGCGGCCCGCTGGTGACGACGCCGCCGAGGAAGGCGTCGCCGGGGTTGTGGCCGTTCGACGTGTCCCGGAGGGGCCGGAAACGGGAGACGCCCGCGTGGCGGCCCGCGCTGTCGTACCAGACGATCCTGCCGGAACCGGTGATCCGCGAGGCACCGGTGCAACTGGCCAGGGCATTGCCCTGGACCATCGCCATCCCGCCGCGCAGGCGTGGTTCGGAGCCGTCCGGTGAGGTGCAGTGGGTCACGCGGAAGGTGCCGGTGACCCGGATGGTCCGGGGCTGGAGGGTGAGTTCGGGGGAGAACGTGATCGGCCGTTCGGTGGCCGTCGCGACGCGGCAGCGCAGTACGGTGCGCGGGTCGGTGGGGGCGGCGGTCGCGGGGGCCGGGGCGGTGGCGAGGGCCGTCGACGCGAGCAGGGCGGCGACGGCGGTCCTGAGCGGGCGGAGGAGGCGTGGCGGGGTCACAAGGGGTCTCCTTGGGGGTGGACGGGCGAGGTGGTCACCGGCGCGGGCGGGGCCGGTCGTTGCGGGGGCAGCGCGGCGGCGGGGAACGGGGGCAGCAGCCGGCGCAGCGGTCGTGGCAGCCACCAGTTGCGATGGCCGAGCAACCGCATGAGTGCCGGTACGACCACCAGGCGGATCAGCGTGACGTCCAGGAGCACGGCGGTGGCGACGAGGAAGCCGGTCTGGCGGAAGTCCTGGCGGTGGGTGGCCATGAGTCCGGCGAAGACGACGGCCATGGTGGCCGCCGCGAGCGTGATGGGACGGGCGGTCTCGCTCAGCCCGCGCGCCACGGCCCGGCGGCAGTCGCCGTCCGCGCGGTAGTGGGCGGTGATGCGGTGGACGAGGAAGACCTCGTAGTCCAGGGACAGTCCGAAGACGATCGTCAGGGCCAGCAGCGGCACCGCGAGGTTGACCGTTCCCGCCGTGTTCCGGGTGAGCGAGGCGAGCAGCCCGAAGGCGGCCGCCGTCGACAGGGCGTTCATGGCCAGGGCCTTGACCGGGACGAGCAGGCTGCGGAAGGCCACCAGCATCACCAGGAGCGAGCCGGCGAGGGCGAGCGCGCCGACCTGCCACAGGGCGGAGCGCAGCGCGCCGACGAAGTCGGCCAGGGTGGCGGCGGGACCGCCGGTGTACACCGGTTGGCCCGGCGGCAGGGTGCGGGTGGCGAGTGACCGGATGTCATGGACGAGCCGGCGGGCCCCGGGGCTGTCCACGGGGAGGCGGTCGGTGACGGTGACGACCGTCAGGTCGCGCCCGTTGTCCACGGCGCCGACGGTGGTGACGCGCGGGTCGGCGTGCAGCGCGTCGACCAGGGTGGTGGTGTCCACGGGGTCCGTTCCGGCGCGGTGGGGGAGGGCGATCAGGGCGATGTCGGCCAGCCCGTCCCGTTCCAGCCGGGCCAGGCCGGCTCCCGCCGCGCTGTGGGCAATCGCCGAGCGGTCCACCCGCAGCCCGAGCCGCAGGTCGCCCGCCGGCACGGCGGCGAGGGCGAGGACGGCGACGGCGCCGAGGAGATACGGCCAGGGGCGGCGCATCATGTGCTCGGCCCAGCGCTCCCAGCGCCCCCGCTGGGGGCGCCCGCGCCGGACCCGGCCCCAAGCCGGCAGCCGGTCCAGGCGGGGCAGGACGGCGGGCAGGGCCGTGGTCGCCACGGCCGCGGTGACCACGGTGGAGAGACCGGTGGCCAGCGCCATCGTGCGGACGAAGCCCAGCGGTACGGTCAACAGGGCCGCGCTGGTGACGAGCACCGCCGCCGCGCACCACAGCACCGCCCGCCCCGCCGTCGCCCGCGCGCGGTCGGCCGCCGCGCGCGGGGCGAGCCCGTGGTCGCGGTGACGGCGGTAGTGGAGCAGGACGAGAAGGGTGTAGTCGAGGCCGAGACCGAAGCCGACGGTGGTGGCGACGGTCAGCGCCATGCTGTCGACGGGCAGCAGGAAGGTGAGGGCGGCGAGCGACCCGGCGCTCACGAGGACTCCCAACCCGGCCGCCGCCAACGGCACCAGGGCGGATCCCGCCGAGCCCAGCCCCAGGACGAGCAGCAGCAGGGCGGCCGGTACGGTCGCGGCCTCCACGTACCGCAGGTCGCGCAGATCCGCGTCGCGCAGGGCGGTGAAGACGGGCGTCCCGCCGGTCAGCGCGACGGTGACCCGGCCGCCGGAGGCGGTGGCGGTGGCGTGGTGGGCGGTGGCGCGCCATACGGGCAACAGCCGCTGCCGGGTGTCGGCGTCGCCCCGGGCCCCGAAGATCAGATAAGCGTGGTGGGGGTCGACGCCCGGGGTGTCCGGGACGGTGAGCACCTGCCCCACCCCGGGCGCTGCCGCCATGGCTCGGGCGGTGGCCGTCACGGCGCGGCGGTACGGGGCTTCGTCGGCGCGCAGGGTGGGGGAGTCGAAGGCGAGGACCAGCTGCTCGGTGCCGAGCCGTGGCATGCCGCGCGCGACGAGCGCGGCGGCGCGGGCGGAGGAACTGCCCGGCAACTCCGGTACGGCGCCGCGCAGATGACCGAGCCCGGCCGGGAGGGCGAGGCACGCGGCCAGCGCGAGAACGGCCCACGCCAGTACGCACCACCGGTTCCCGCGGGCTCGTAGCCGTGCCACGGAATCCGCCTCCTTCACATCATCAAATAGCAATAAAGGGAGGTATTGTGTCGCAAAAGGGAATATTGCGGTCAAGATGGAACATGGTTCCATGAGGACTGCTCAAGTCACCGTCAAGCGGCTCGGCATGTTCACACGTACGCGTCGAACGGCGGAGGGCGCGGTGCCCTTCAGCGTGGGAGACAAGTCCATCCATCTGCAGGACAGTCGCGACTGGAACGCGATCGTCGCGTTGCGCAGACGCGGCGGCCCACCCACGGCGGAGGACGTCCGCGCCCGGCTGGCCGATGTGACCGACCGGATTCCCGCGCTCGGCCACCGCGTGGGCGGTCGCCGGTGGAACCGGTACTTCGAGCCCTGCGACGTGGACCTGCGCCATCACGTCGAAGAACTCCGGTTCCCGGCCGGCCGGACCCTCGAGCAGTGCATGAGGGAAGCGGTGGAACGGCCGTGGCATCCCGGCCGCCCGCCGTGGAGCGTGCAGATCATCAGCGGCTACCGCGCCGACGAGCACCTGCTGGCCTACCGGGTCTCCCACGTCCTTCAGGACGGCATCGCCATCTCGATGACGGGAAAAGCCCTCTTCAGCGGCATGGGCGAGCGGCTGCCGTTCGTCCCCGCCCAGCCGCCCGGGGACAGGCTGTCTGGCCGCGCCCTGCGCGTCGGCCTGCGCCTCACGTCACGCTTCTTCCTGCCCAGCGCCCGCTGGCTGCCGGCCGACGAACCCGGCGCCTCCGAGGAATGGCGACGGCACACAGCCGTCCTGGACCGCTCGGACTTCGACGACATCGGCCGTCGCACCGGAGCCGGGACCGCGCAGATCTGCCTGGCGGTGCTCTGCGGGGCGCTACGGGCCTGGACTCCCGGGCACTGGACCGGCGCCCTCGATCGTCGGCAGCGCCGGGGCCTGCCCGCGTACCTCGCCATGAGCCTGCGTGCCCCGCGCGAGACGAACTGCCTGGGAAACCGTGTCGCCGGCCTGCCCCTGACCCTGCCCTGCACCGAACCCTCGCCGGTGCGACGCCTGCGACGGATCGCCGAACAGGCCGACTACCGGGAGGTCAATGACTTCCGGAAGCTCCTCACCGCCCTGTACCGCGCCCCGAACCTGCTCGGCTGGCTCTTCGCCCATGTGGTGCTCGCGGGGGAGAAACCCCGGCCCATGGTCACGATCATTCCCGCCGTCGACCTCGCCGAGGCGGGGGCCGACGAACTGCTCGCCGTACCGGCGAGGCCCCCCAAGCAGACCGCGGGATTCCTCGTCACCGTAGGCCGCACGGAGATCACCGTGCACTGCCTTCTGCGGCCCTTCGTGGGCGACGCGGGCCGTCTTCCGGGCCTCATCGCTGAGTCCCTGACCGAACTTCGCACAGCGCTCATCGACCAACCCGAGGAATCAGCCCTGTGAAGAAGACCGTCGTCATCACCGGAGCCACCAGCGGCATCGGCCGGGCCACCGCCCTGGACCTGGCCGCCCATGGCTTCCACGTCATCGCCACCGCCCGGACCACGGAAAAGGCCGGGAAACTCACCGCCGAGGCGGCCGAACACGGCCACACCCTGCGCACGGTCCTCCTGGACGTCACCGACCCCCGCTCCTGCCAGGACGCCGTCGCCGAGATCGACGAACAGACCGACGGCGGCCCCTGGGCCCTGGTGAACAACGCGGGCATCGTGAACCCCGGCGCCTTCGAGGACGTGTCCGAGGCGGACGCGCGCGCCGTGCTGGAGGTCAATCTGCTGGGCGTCGCCCGGATGACGCGGCTGATCCTGCCCGGAATGCGCCGGCGGGGCGAGGGCCGCATCATCCAGATGAGCTCCGCCGGAGGACTGATCGCCGTTCCCTTCAACGGCTGGTACTCCGCCGGCAAGTTCGCGCTGGAGGCCCTGACCGACACCCTGCGCAGGGAGCTCGCCGGAAGCGGAGTACGGGTCTCGCTCGTCGAGCCGGGAACCGTCGACACACCGATGGTCTCCGGAGCGCTCGCGCGACTCGCCCCTCCGGGCTCGCGATACGAGGCGGCCTACGGCCGCGCCCGCCGGATCGTCGTCGCCCGGAAGCCGCCCGGCCCCGAAACCGTCGCCCGCGCGGTCCGCCGGGCGCTGACCGACCGGGTGCCCCGCCGCCGCTACGGCGTCGGTTACGAAGCGGCGATGGCCCGGGCCGCACGCCTGATCCCGCCCGCCGCCGTGGACCTCGCGATGTGCTCCGCCCTGCGCCTGAACGGCCGTCGGCGCTAGATGACGACCCGTACCCCCTCCCCGTCCCCTGGCCCCGCAGCCGTGGCGCAACGCCTGCTGCGTGCCTCCGCCACCTGCTCCTTCGACCCCGACAGGGACGTCGACTGGGAGGTCCGCGCACCGGACGACGCCTGGTTCGTCCCGCCCGAGCTGGTGTCGCTGTACGGGGCTGCCTTGTGGGACCGGATGGACACGCGGCAGCGCGTCGAACTCTCCCGTCAGGAACTGGCCAGCTACATGAGCATGGGGTACTGGGTCGAGCTGCTGGTCCTGCGCATGTTCTCCCGTCACCTGACGTCGCTGGCCCCCACCGACCCGCGCGGTCACTACGCACTCACGGAACTGGGCGACGAAACACGCCACATGAAGATGTTCGGGCGTTGTCTGAGCGCTCTCGGCTGCCCGGTCTATCCTCTGCCCGCGAGCGTTCGCCGCCTGTTTCCGCTGGGCGAGCCGCTCTTCCAGGACCTCACCACCTTCGCCATCACACTGGTGGTCGAAGAGGTGCTGGACCATTACCAGCGCGCGCTCCTCGCGGACGAACGCGTCCATCCCCTGGTCCGCCAGATCTGCCGCGTTCACGTCGCGGAGGAAGCCCGCCATGTGGGCTTCGCCCGGACGGAACTGCGCGACGCCGTACGCGGGGCCTCGCGGCGACGCCTCGCCTGCCATCGCGAACTCACGGGGCTGGCCGCGAGCCTGATCATTCCGGGCCTCCTCGACCCGAGCCTCTACGCCAACGCCGGCCTCGATCCCGTCCGGGCCCGGCGCGAGGCGAGCCGGAACCCCCACCACAGGGAGTTCCGGCTGCGCTCCGGCGCGAAGGTGGTCGCCTTCCTCCAGGACGTCGGAATGATCACCCCGGCCCAGCACCACTGGTGGCGCCGCGCCGGTCTGATGCGCTAAGGCCGGCCGCCGCCGGGTCAGAGCCGGGGCGGCCCCTGCTCGGTGCGGCGGAGGACCGTGCCGAGGTGGGAGAGGCGCGGGTCGCGGAGGGGGAGCCGTTCGTCCCACCACGTGGCGCCCGCGTCGAGGAGGGGCCCGACGACGTCCCGCGCGGCGGCCGCGTCCTGCCCGGGGGAGACGCCTCCGACAACCACCTCGAAGGGCGCGTCGCGGCGGTCGTCGGGCCGGTGCCGGTGGACGTAGGCCACCAGGTCGCGCAGCTCGCCCACGGCAGGGGCGCTGCCGTGCCCCGCCGACTCGAACAGGGGCACCGCGCCGTCCCAGCGGGCCGCGCGCCGCATGGGCCTGCGGTGCGGCCAGAAGCCGGCGATCCACACGGGTGGCCGCGGGCGCTGCACGGGCGCCGGCAGCAGTGCCACGTCGTCCGCGTGGAAGTGGCGGCCGTGGTGGGTGACCGGCTCGCCGGTCCAGTACTCCTCCAGGAGGCCCAGCCCTTCGTCCAGGCGCTCGGCGAGCAGGACTTCGTCGGTGGGCTCGCCGAAGCTGCCGTACTCGTCCTCGACCGGCCCGCCCAGTCCCGCCGCGAAGACGACCCGGCCGCCGCTGATCCGGTCCAGCGTCGCCACCTGCCGTGCCAGCTGGTGCGGCCGCCGCCGGGGCACGGGCGTGACCAGCGTGCCCAGCCTGATGCGCGTCGTGGCCAGCGCGGCCGCCGTGAGCAGCATCCACGGATCACCGACGGGGCGGGGGAAGTCCTTCCGGTGGACGACGTGATCCCACAGGAACACTCCGTCCCACCCCGCCTCCTCGGCGGCCACGGCCAGGGTCGCCACGTTCCTGGCGTCGGAGAAGTCACCGAAGTTGGGTACGTTCACCGAGAACCGCATCCTGGCATCGTGGCGCGGCCCGGGACTCCCCGCAACGGTCGCCCCGGCCTCCGTCGTTGAAACGGGCACGAAGTGGCGTGAGATGCCCTGGCGGCCGGGCGGGCGGCGCGGTCATCGTGGAGTCGTACGGCCCCGCATATGCCGGACGACCGGCACTTCGGAACGCCACTTCGGAACCGCTATGGAGGCAGCCCCGATGGACCACACCGCCACCGATCCGCTCGCCGCACGCCTCACCGACTACGCGCTGGGCTATCTCCACTCCGCCGCGCTGCGCACGGCCGCGCGACTCGGCGTGGCCGACCACCTCGCCGACGGCCCCCGTGGCGCGGACGAGCTCGCCGCGCTGACCGGCGCCTCCGAAGGACACCTGCGCCGGATACTGCGGCTCCTCGCCACCAGGGACGTCTTCCACGAGGACGACAAGGGCGCCTTCCACCTCACGCCCCTGGCCGAACGCCTGCGCTCCGACACCCCGTCGTCGTTGCGCGAGGCCGTTCTCATGGCCACGGACGAGTCCTTCGTGCGGCCCGCCACGCGGCTGGAGGACACCGTGCGCACCGGACGCTCCGTCTTCGACGAGATCTACGGCGCCCCCTTCTTCGAGTACCTGTCCCGCGAGCCCGACGCGGGCGAGGCGTTCGACCGGGGCATGGCCAACGTCTCCGCCGGCGAGGACGACGCGGTCGCCGCCGCGTACTCCTTCCCGGCGAAGGGCACGGTCGTGGACGTCGGCGGCGGGCGCGGCGGGCTGCTCGGCCGGACGCTGGTGCGCAACCCGGGGCTCACGGGCGTCCTCTACGACCGGGACGCCGTGCTGCGCGGACACTCGCTCGACGTGCCCGAGCTGGCCGGACGCTGGGAGGTCCGGCCCGGTGACTTCTTCACGTCCGTCCCGGCCGGAGCCGACGTCTACCTCCTCAAGCGGATCCTCCACGACTGGACCGACGAGGAGTGCGTCCGCATCCTGCGCGCGTGCCGCGCCGGCATGAGCGCCGACAGCCGTCTCCTCGCCGTCGACTGCGTCATCCCGCAGGGCAACGCTCCGCACCCCGGGAAGGTCCTCGACGTGCTGATGATGACCGCGCTGAACGGCCGGGAGCGCGGTGAGGAGGACTTCCGCCGGCTGTTCACCGAGGCGGGGCTGCGGCTGCTCCGCGTCGTGCCGACCGGATCGGCCGTGTCGATCGTCGAGGCGGCCCCGGCGGCCTGACGTGCCACGCCGGCCGGGCCCCGCCGCTTTTACGCCTGCGGGGACCGGCCGGTGCGCTCGTGCGTCAGGCCGGTGCGCGCGTGCGTCAGAGCGCCTGGGGGAAGTCGAAGACGCGCTTCGGGTCGTACCGCCGCTTCAGCTCCGCCAGCCGCTCCGCCGCGTCACCGTAGTAGGCCCTGCGCCAGTCCGTCAGGCCCGCGTCCGTGTAGTTCTGGTAGGCGGCGCCCGAGGCGTGGCGGCCCATGGCCGTGCGCGTGCCGTCCAGCCAGGCGGTCTGCGCGGTGCCCGGCCCGCCCGCCGCCCAGGACGTGAGGTACTGGGCCAGCATGCGCGAGCTCCGGTGCACGAAGGCCGTGTCCAGTGGCTTGACGCGGTTGACCGCGCCGCCCAGGGCCGTCAGCTGCACCGAGGCGCCGCCGCCCTTGACCCCGCGCCCGAAGCGTTCCAGCTGGTCGAGCAGCGTGCGGACGCCCGCGTCGTCGAGCGCGCGGTCGAAGAAGTCCGAGCGCGCCGCGTACGTCTCGCGCTCCAGCTTCCCGGAGGACTCGCGGCCCGGAGTGGTGCCCGGGAGGTGGCACTGCTCGGAGGTCGTGTCGCCGCCGCAGCCGGCGTAGGCGCGGACCGTGTCGAGGTAGGAGTGGCGGCGCAGCCGGACCGTCCCGATGCCGTCGCTGCCGCCGCTCGCCCCGGCCACTTTGCCGATCAGCTCGTCGTAGGCGTTCTCCAGGTCCCCGTACGAGCCGATCGTGAACGCGGCGACGGATATGCGGGGGGTGCCGCCCGCCGCGACCGACAGGTCGCAGGCGGACCAGATCTCGTCCGGCCGGCTCGGTCCCCACTCCTGCCAGGCCCGCACGACGGCGGCGGCCTTGGACCAGGGGAAGGAGACGTATCCCGTCACCCCCTCGCCGACGGCGTGGGTGCGGAAGCGGAGCTCGGTGACGACGCCGAAGTTGCCGTTGCCCGCGCCGCGCAAGGCCCAGAACAGGTCGGAGTCGCGGGTGGCGTCGCAGTCGAGGGTCTTGCCGTCGGCGGTGACGATCGTGGCGCCGGTGAGGTTGTCGCAGGTGAGACCGTAGGCGCGGGAGAGGACGCCGTGCCCGCCGCCCAGCGTGAGCCCGGAGACCCCGACGGTGGGGCAGGAACCCGCCGGGATGGTCACGCCGTGCGCGGCCAGGCTCGTGTACACGTCGATGAGCTTGGCGCCGGCGCCGATGACGGCGCCGGACGCGGACGGCGTGCGGACGCTCCTGAGCCGGGAGACGTCGATGACCAGCCGGCCGTTGCCGCTCGACCAGCCCGCGTAGCTGTGGCCGCCGTTGCGGATGGAGACGGGTATGGAGAAGCGGCGGGCGAAGGCCAGGGCCTCGGTGATGTCCGGGGTGCCGGCGACGTAGGCGATCGCGGCCGGGCGCAGCGCGTCGAAGCGCGTGTTGTAGAGCTGACGGGCGGCGGTGTAGTCGGCGTCGCCGGGGCGGACGAGGCCGCCGGCGAGGCCCTTGCCGAGGGCCGTCCAGTCGCTCTCCGCGACCTTGGCCGCCCTGGACGCGCCCCACGCGTCGCCGGCCCTCTTCGTATCGGCCCGCGCCGCGCCGGTCGTCGCCGTGGCGCCCCAGGCGGCGGTCGCCGCCAGCCCCGTGCCCGCCGCTGTCAGGAGTGTGCGCCTGCTGATGGCCATGCCGATCCCTGCCCCTTTGGTGCGTGTGCGTGTGCATGTACTGCATGTGCGTGTGCTGCGTGTGCGCTGATGCGCTTTACCGAGCCCCCGTTGATCAAACAGATGGGTCGGTGGGGGCGGGTGGTTCCGGCCGTGAGCGACTGATGGCGAAGTGCTGGCACCATGGGGGGATGCACGAACAGATCACCGCCGCGTGCGACGGCGCGTCGAAGGGCAACCCCGGGCCCGCCGCCTGGGCATGGGTCATCGGGGACGCCACGGGCGAGGTGCACCGCTGGCAGGCCGGACCGCTGGGTACCGCGACGAACAACGTCGCCGAACTCACCGCGCTCCAGGAGCTGCTGGAGTCCACCGACCCGGCCGTCCCCCTGCAGGTGCGGATGGACTCCCAGTACGCGATGAAGGCCGTGACGACATGGCTGCCCGGCTGGAAGCGGAAGGGGTGGAAGACGGCCGCCGGCACCCCGGTGGCCAACCAGGCGCTCGTGATGCGGATCGACGAGCTGCTGACCGGCCGCGCCGTCGAGTTCGTGTACGTACCGGCCCACCAGGTCGACGGCGACCCCCTCAACGCCGCCGCCGACGCGGCCGCCAGCCACACCGCCCGCACCCAGCGGGAGGCGGGCACCTCCCTCGGGTCCGACCTGCCGGAGCCGGAGGCCGGGGCCGCGCCCCGGGCCGGCGGCGGCCGCGCCCGGAAGCCCGCCGCGGAGCCGGGGGCGGGGCGCCCGTCGGGCGGCCGGACCAGGGGGTCGCTCAAGGCGAGGTTCCCCGGGCGCTGCCGCTGCGGAAAGCCGTACGCGAAGGGCGAGACGATCGCGAAGAACCCCGACGGCTGGGGCCACCTCGCCTGCGCCACGGCCGCGACCGGCTGACGGCGCCGGACCGGCATCGGTCGGGACACGGCCCAGTCAGGACACGGCCCGGTCAGGACACGGTCCGGTCAGGACACGAGGGGCTGTTCCTCCAGCTCGGTCAGCCGCACGGTGCACAGGCCGCCGCGCTCCGTCTTCACGTCCGTCACCTTGAGCTGCGTTCCCGGCGCGAGGATGAACTCCTCCTCGCCCGTGAACGCCGAGAAGTCCTGGATGCCCACGGCCCGGGCGGGCGTCACCTCGAAGAGCGTCCGCTTGCCGCTGCTCCCGAGGAACGCCCGCGCCACGCCGAGCTTGGACGTGCACGAGGAGACGCCCCACCACGTGACGGTCCGGCCGACCGGGTACTGCGCGCGGAGGTCCAGCGACACCCCGCGCCACAGCGGTTCCGTGCGGGCGGGAAGCCCCGAAACCGCCGAGAACAGCAGCCGCAAGTATGGGAGGTAGGGGATGAGCCTGCTCCGGTCCGGGGCGCGCAGAATGGCGTTGATCTCCCGGTAGAACGCCGACTCGCAGGTGTAGAGGTAGAGCGCGGCGATCGCGTCGGCGGACAGACCGCCGGCACCGGCCGCCTCGTCCGCCCGCCTCTTGCCGAAGTCGTGCGAGAGGTCGACGTGCCGGCCGAGGCCGGACAGCAGCTCGGCGACCGGGGCGACGGCCTCCCGGAACTCCATCAGCGGGGTGTCGAACACACCGGTGATCGCGGGGAGGGCCAGACCCTCGTCCTTGACGCCGGCGAGCCGCTCCAGATACAGCTGGTGCAGCTCCATGGTGGACGCGATGAACGCCCCCATCCGTTCGGCCACGCCGCCGTCCGCCCCTCCTCCCGCCTCCGCCGCGGCGTCGTTCCACCCCTTGCTCGGCAGCCAGTCGATCTGATCCATGCCCAGCGACGCGAGGGCGTCGTTCACCACGCCGAAATGGCCGCCTTCGCAGAAGAGGTCGCCCTGTGCGGCGGGATTGGCGTGGTCGATGTGCCGGACCTCGACCTCCGGGTACTTCTCCTGGAGCTTGAGGACGATCTTCTTCAGGTTGCGCGCGTGCGCGCCCCACCACGCGAAGACGACACCGCGGTCCTCCTCGGCGGCGTTCTGCTTGGCCTTGAGGATCTCCTCGACGATCCGCTCGGCGACCGGACGCCAGAACACGGTGTGCCGGTCGGCTCCCCGCGCCTCGGCGCTACTGGCGGTGAGCGCCGCGTTCAGCAGCAGAACACCCTGGGTGAGCATCGCCTGGAACCACTCCGGCGGCTGGACGGTGTCCTGCTCCTTCAGCAGCGCGCGAACGTCGGCGATCGGGGTCTTCTTGGGTATGCCGTACTTCCACATCGCCGCCGCCTTGATGATGCAGCGGATGCTGACGACCCGTCCGAACTGACTGTCCTTCCAGTCGTGGAAGGTGTTGTCGAACATGGCGATGCCGGTGGCGCTCTCCGGCCGCGGGTAGGGGTTCTGGCCGAAGACGACGACCTTCCACTTGTGCGGCGGATGGGGCTTGAGCGCCTGGAAGGTCAGCTCACGGACGGGGACGACCTCCGGGCTGCGTCCCGTGCCGATGAAGGCGGCCGCGTCCGGCTGCGCCTCGATCACCGGCTTCAGCAGCGGAAGCCACGGTTCGCCGCCGCCTTCGAAGAGCTCGGCGAGGGCCAGCGGGTCGTTCGGGTCGGGCGTGGCGGGCTTGATGGGGGTTGCGGGTGTGGCGGGGGGCTGGGCGTCGCTCATGGTGCGGGGACTCCGGTCTTCGTGGGAGCCCGTCAGACGGCTGACGGACCCCACAGCTGTGCGGGACGCCACTGTTATACCGAGGGGGTCCGACAACGGCGCCGGGCCGGAACGGGCTTGTCAGTGGGGCGCGGTAGCGTCGTGAACGACCGAGGGCCGCATTGCCGAGGGCCGTATTCCGATCGGAGTGGAGCATGAGCATGGACCGTACGCAGTCGCCGCTGAAGGTGGTGCTCACCGACATCAACGCGTCGGTGGTGGAGGCCTGGCGGGCGGCGTTCGCCGACACCCCCGGGATCGAGATCCGCAAGGGCTCGATCCTGGACGAGAAGGTCGACGCCTGGGTGACTCCGACGAACTCCCGGGGCCGGATGGACGGCGGGGTCGACGCGGCCATCAAGCGATACCTCGGGGCGGGCATCCAGCTGCGCGTGCAGCGGGCGATCCGCGACCGGTTCGCGGGGAGCCTGCCGGTGGGCAGCGCGGTGTGCGTGCCGTCCGGGGCGGTCCACCCGAAGTTCCTGATCTCGACACCGACGATGGAGCATTCCGCCCAGAATGTCAGCGAGACCCTGAACGTGGCCCTGGCGTGCGCCGCCGCGTTCCAGGCGATACACCAGCAGAACGAGAAGGCGCCGGGCAGCATCGAGTCGGTGGCACTGGTCGGCATGGGCGCCCACACCGGCCGGGTGCCGGCCCGGGTGTGCGCGAACCTGATGTGGACGGGCCACACGCTGTTCCACGACTACCGGTTCGAGGACTACGACGACCTGCGGAGCACGATCGTCGCGCAGCTCGACGACATCGAGAACGCCCCCGTCGAGGAGCGCGTACGCATCACGCCGCCGCCCCGGAGCGGCCGCTCCCGGGGCTGACCGAGGCCGGACACCTCATCCCCGCAGGGCGAACGCCTCCGCGATGCCGTCGCGCCCGGCTCCGGCCGCCAGCAGCAGCCGGAGCAGCACCCGGGCCTTGTACGGGTCGAGGAAGCCGCTGTCGATCAGCCCGCGCCGCCGCAGGTCCGTCTCCGAGCCGGGCGCGCTGTAGGTGTGCCGCAGGACCGGACCGCTCCCGGTGCGCGAGGTCAGCACGACCGGCATGTGCTCGGCCAGGGCGCCGAGCCTGGGCGCGAGCGCGCCCGGCACGTGGCCGACGCCGAACCCGGCGACGACCAGCCCCCTGTGGGTGGCCTCCAGCCCCTGGAGCTGGGTGCCGTCGTCGTCCAGGGTGACCACGTGGAGGGCGACGCGTGTGTCCGCGAGCCGCTCCCGGTCGAGCCCGGCGGGCAGTGGTTCGTGCCGGGACGGGGTGAGGAGCATCCGTACCCGTCCCTCGACGATGTGCCCGAGCGGGCCGGTGTTCGGCGAGGCGAAGGTCGCGGTGCTCGTGCTGTGCGTCTTGCGCACCCACCGCGCCGCGTGCACCTCGTCGTTGAAGACGACCAGCGCACCCGCGCCCCGCGCCTCGGGGGCCGTGGCGACGCGCACGGCGGCGAGCACGTTGGCCGGGCCGTCCGCCCCCGCCATGGCCGGCTGCCGCATCGCACCCGTCAGCACGAACGGCGCGTCGTGCGGCCACACCAGGTCGGCCAGGAACGCCGTCTCCTCCAGGGAGTCGGTGCCCTGGGTGACGACGACGCCGTCCGCGCCCTCGGCCACGGCCCGCGAGGCGATGGCGACGACGTCCAGGAACTCCGCGAAGGTGAGGCTCCCGCCGGGCACGGCCTGTACATCCCGCACGTCCAGGGGGACGCCCAGCTCCGTCAGGCCCGGTACGGCCGCGGTGATCTCGGCCCCGCTCAGCCGCGCTCCCCGCCCCCGGCCCGGCACCGAAATGGTGCCGCCGAGTGCCAACAGTACGACGCCCAACGCTACCCCCTCACCCCGTGTCACCCTCACCGGGCAAAACCCCGCCGGACGCCCCAACCTACATGCCGGTACGAACACTTGCACTGAGGCGGCGGCGGTGACGATCTGGGCCGGGCGGCGGCCACCGGGAACCAGCCCGGCGTCGGCCGGCCGCAGTGCGCGCGTTGGTGACCCTCAACACGGGAACACCGGAAGGCGCGCGCCGGATGGCCGGCTGGGCGGAGGCGCGAGGAGCGTGGTTCCTGGACGGTGCGGTCAAAAACGTGCCCACAGCCGTCGGGGAACCGGGCACGCTTCTGTACTACGGCGGCGACAAGGGCGTGTTCGACACACACGAGGCGACGCTGCGGGTGCTGGGCGGGGACACCGTCCACCTCGGGGACGAGCCGGACCTGGCCGCGCTCTAGGGCGCTGCCTTCGGCGCCGAGGCGTGCCGTGCCGAACCGTGCCGCGTCGTCAGCCGACCCGTCGGGCCAGTACCTGCCCCGGCCAGGAGTCGGACAGGAACCGGTCGGTGGGGGCGAACCCGTTGCGCTCGTAGAACGCGACCAGCTCGCCCCCGCCGCCCGCCCAGCAGTCGACCCGCAGCAGCTCCACACCGGCGCGCCGGGTCTCCTCGACGGCGTGGGCCAGCAGCGCCGACCCGATGCCCAGACCGGCGTACCGCCGGTCGGAGACCAGCAGCCGGACGTACCGCTCGGGTTCCCCGGCCGGGGCGATCGGCATCTGCGGGCTGGGCCCGGAGTCCAGCACCATGGCTCCGACGGGTGTGCCGTCCCGTTCCGCGATGTAGGGGGCGTTCTCGGTCATGTACCGCTCGACCCGCGCCACACCACCGGGCTTCCGTGAATACGGTGTCGTGCCCCACTGCTCGGTGTTGCCGCGACCGTTCATCCAGGCCACCGCGGCGTCGAGCATGTCCAGAACGGCCGGTGCGTCGGCCAGGCCGCCTGGTCTGATCCGTATGTCATGTGTGCTGTCGTTCACGGCGGAATCTTAAGCAGCCGTCCTGTCCATGGGGACGGCTGCTAGAATGAACGCGTTGGCCTTCGGCGCCCCAATAGGTGCGTCCGGAGGCTTTTTTCATGCCTACTGACACATCCATACCGCCATCCACCACACCTACTGTCGCCGGCTACCGCGCCCTCCTGCGCAACCGCGAGTTCGCCGGCTTGTACGTCGGCTTCACACTCACGGTCGCCGCCGGCACCTTGTCGGGCTTCGCGCTCGGCACATTGGTCAACCGCAAGACCAACTCCCCGTTTCTGACGGCCGTGAGCATGTACGGCGCCACCTTCGCCACGGTGCTCGGGGCGCTGACACTGATGTCGGTCGCGGACGGGAGCCGTCCCCGACGGACCCTCCTCGCGCTCCAGTGCCTCTCGCTTGTGGCGGTCGCCACGCAGGCGGTTCCGGGGTTGCCGTTGGTCGCCCGGTTCGGGCTGCTCCTGGTGGTGGGTTTCTTCCAGTCCCTGGCGACCGGCACGCGGATGGGGCTGCTCGCCGAGGTGATACCGAACTCCGCGTACGCCCTGGCACGTTCGCTGATGAACATCACCTCGGGTGGCATGGCAGTCCTCGGCTACGCCGTCGGGGCCGTACTGCTGCGGCACCTGAGTCCGCGAGAAGTCTTCCTCGTCGCCACCGCTCTGACCGGAACCGCGTTGGTCCTCGTGCGGGCGACCATCCGAGAACGCTCGATCCGTCTGACCCGTCGCCCCGGACTGCGAGAGACCTGGACAGCGAACATCGCGCTTTTCTCCCGCCCCGGGCGACGGGTACTGCTGCTGAACCTGTGGGTTCCCAACGGCCTGATCGTCGGCTGCGAGGCGCTGTTCATCTCCTATGACCCAGGACTCGCCAGTGCCCTCCTGGCCGCCGGTTCGGCCGGCATGCTCCTCGGGGACCTGACCGTCGGTCGGCTGCTCACCGCCGACCAGCGACGCCGCTGGGCGTTCGCCCTGCGGCTGCTGCTCGCCGCCCCTTACCTGCTGTTCGCCGTCCACCCACCCATGCTGGTGGCGACGGCGGCGGTGTTCGTCGCCAGTGCCGGGTTCGCCGCGACTCTGCCGCTCCAGGAGCAGCTCCTCGCGTCGACGCCCGATCCGGTGCGCGGTCAGGTGCAAGGCGTCGAGTCCGCCGGCCGGATGACGTGGCAGGGCATCGGAGCCGCGATCGCCGGCGGTGTCGCCCAGTACCTCACCCCTGCCGCCACGATCTCCGTTCTGGCCGCGGTCTCCCTCGCCATCACGGTCTTCTCCCGCCGTGCTTGTCGCTTCGGTTCGGCGCACACATAGGCACCCATGGCGAACCAGATCCTTTCCGTCCGGTCCAGAGCTCCTTGACCGCCACTTCGGTCCGGAGTCGGGCGTCGTACGCCTTCCAGACGCGTCCCATGCCGCCCGAGGTGATCGACCGCACCAACTGGTGGCGGCCTCCGGCGACGTCGCCCGCGTCGACGCCCCGGGACGGCTTTCGCGCGGTGGTTACTCGCCCCTGCGCATCAGCAGATGACCCCGCCGGAACCGCTCGTCCTGTCGAGGCTCGCGAAGCATCCGGCCGATCTCGACGAACCCGGCTTCGTGGGCCGGCCCCGCCAGGTCGTCGGTCGGCCACCGATAGGCCGTCGTCACCTTGTGGTCGAACGCCGTGACCGGCCCGCCCTCCGATTCGAAGAAGGCGAGCAGGAGGTGGCCACCGGGTGCGAGCACCCGCTGGAACTCCGCGAAGTACGAGGGGATTTCGCTGGGCGGGGTGTGGATGACCGAATACCAGGAGAGGATGCCGCTCAGCTCGCCGTCGGCCAGGTCCAGGGCGTCCATGGAACCCACCTCGAACCGCAGGTCCGGGTGCGCCTCACGGGCGAGGTCGATCATCACGGGCGAGAGGTCGACGCCGAAGGCGTCCAGTCCCAGGTCCCGCAGATGTGCCGTCATGTGCCCTGGGCCGCACCCCAGCTCGGCGACGGGACCTTCGACGGGACGGCCGACGGCACCGGCCCCGCCCCGGGCTGCCAGCGCGAGCTCGGCGAACGCGGCGAGCACCGCACGGTCCAGCGGAAGAGCGTCGAGCGAATCACGGACGAATTCGGCGTAGCGGACGGCGACGGCGTCGTACGCGTCCGCTGTCGTCCGGAGGTACGGGGAAGAGGAAGGGCAAGGGGAAGGGGAGGGGGAAGGGCAAGGTTCCGTCACGAGCGAGCACCCTATGGCTTCCCTCCTGGGCCCTGCCCACCGGCCCGTCGTGCAAAAGACCATGTCAGCATGGCTGGAATCGCACATTTTCCGTGCAAGGGTGACCAGAACGCACCCTTCCCGGTCATCCGCCCCGTCCATCATTCATCAGGGGGCACGTCGAACGACGTCGTACGGACGGACCGAGGTGAAGGGTTGAGCGTGAGGAACGTGCTTCTCGAACGCGACGAGGCGTTGGCGGAGGCGGCGAGGGCCGCCGAGGCCGCACGGTCCGGCAACGGGCGCTGGCTGCTGTTCCGTGCGACGCCGGGCCTGGGGCGCACCGCCCTGCTGGAGGAAGTGGTGCGGCGGGAGGCGACGGCCGGCGGCATGCGCGTCCTGCACGCGCGTTGCTCGCCGGAGGAGTCGGCGTTCCCCTTCGGCCTCGTGCGCCTGATCTTCGCCGATGCCGGCACCGGCACCGGTGCCAGGACCGATGCCGCGGCCGAATCGGAAGACATCCCGTTCGCGGACCCGCCGGCCGGCGAGGAACAGCAGATCTTCCACCGTCTCGTGGCCTCCCTGGCCCGCACCGCCGCCCGGCGCCCCGTGCTCGTGGCCGTCGACGATCTGCACGACGCCGACGCGGTGTCACGTCGCTGGATCGGCTACCTGGCCCGGCGGCTCGCGGGCCTGCCCGTGCTGCTGCTCCTCACCGAGTGCCTCACCGAATACCTCGACAAGGACGACACCGCGCTGCCCGGCGCGACGGGTACGTCCGTGCCGCTCCACCCGCTCGGCCCCGGGGCCGTCGCCCGCCTCGCGCTCGCCGGTCCGGCGCGTACCCCGAAGCAGGACGCCGAGCGCGGCGAGCTGTGCGTCCGGGCGTGCGCGGGCAATCCCGCACTGGTGCACGCCCTCCTCGCCGACCTCGGGGAGGGGCCGCCGCCCGGCCGGTTGTCCGACCTGGCCGGACGCCGCTACCGGGACGTGATCGGTCACTGGTTACGGGCCCGCGCCACCCCGCGCTCGCGCCGCCTGTCCCTGGCGGCGGCCGTCGCCGGGGACGGTCCCGCACCGCTCGATGGAAGACCGCTCCACGAGGCCGCCGACCTCGGCCCCGCCGACCGCCGCCCCGCCGAACTCGCCCCCGACGGGCACGACACCCCTGCGCGCGCCCCTGCGGACGCGCTCGGCCTCGGTCGTCTCTTCTCCCACCCCCTGGCACGCGAAGCCGCCCTCGCGGCCGCCGAACCCACCGAACTGGACGCGCTGCGCCGCCGTATCGCCCGGCTGCTCGACGAACAGGGCGCGCCCGCGGCCCATGTCGCCGCGCACCTCCTCCGCATAGAGCTCCACACCGACCGGCCCGGGGAGGAGTGGATGACGCAGTCCCTGGAGGACGCGGCCGAGGACGCCGTACGCGACGGCCGCACCGACGAGGCCACCGCCCTCCTCCGCCATGCCCTCACCGCCCCGCTCGCCCCCGCCCGGCGCGCCGGGCTCACCCTGCGCCTCGCCGCCCTGGAACTGCCCCACAGCGCCGACGCCGGCATCCGCAGGCTGCGCGCGGCCCTGGAGCTCCACGCGGACGGCCACGAACGCGCGGCCGTCGCGCCCGCCCTCGGCGCGGCGCTCGTCGCCCGGGGCCGTACGGACACCGCCATGCACGTCATGCGCCAAGTGGGCAGCGCCGTGGAGGACGACGAGCTCATCCGCGTGCTGCAGACCACCGCAGCCCTCATGGCCTCCCATGACGCGATCGCCTGGCGCAACGCCGTCGCCCGCATGCGGGAGCTGGCGGCGACGGCCCCCGCCACCGTCGAGCCGCTCGCCTGCGGCCTGGTCACCGAGTACGAGGCCGGGGCCGGCGGGCTGTCGGCGGCCGAGGCCATGACCCGTGTGCTGCCCCGGCTGAAGGCACCGGTGGACCCCCGGCTCCGCACCGGCTGGCTGGGCAGCGCGGCCACCTTGCTGCAGTGGGCCGACCGGCTGGACGAGGCACGCGCGCTCGCCGACGAGTGCCTTCCCGCGCCGCCCGCGCTCCCGGACCTGACGGACATCGGCCAGCAGTGCCTGATCAGCGTGCGGGCCGAGGCGGCCCTGTGGGTCGGCGACTTCCGGCGGGTCATCGCCGAGAACGCCCCGCTCCTGGACGTCCGCACCGGGCAGGGACTCCACATGCCCCACCTGGTGTCCATGGTGGCACTCGCCCACCACGAGCTCGGCCACCGTGCCCCCGCCCGGCGACTGGTGGCCACCCTCGACGAGGCGAGCGCGAGCGCCGACAGTTCCTGGGAGTGGAACGAACTGCGCCACGCCAGGGCCCGTATGCACATGGCCGAGGGGAACTGGCAGGCCGCCCTCGACGACTACCTGTCCTGCGGCCGTGGCCAGAGCGCCCGCGACTTCGTCAGCCCTGTGGCCACGCCCTGGCGGTCCGGCGCGGCCCTCGCCCTCGTCGGACTCGGACAGCCGGTGCGGGCCCTGGACCTGGCGGAGGAGGAACTGCGCCACGCGCGGACCTGGGGGACTCCCCGTACGGTGGGCCGGGCGCTGCGGGCCCACGGCGTGGCGGTGGGCGGCCGGCGCGGGCTGGACTCGTTGCAGGAGGCGGTGGCCGTGCTGAGGCAGGCACCGGCACCCGTGGAACTCATCGAAACGCTGCTCGACCTGGGGCAGGCGCGGATCGGCGCCGGGAACGGCCGCAAGGGCCGCGATGATCTGCACGAGGCCCACACTCTGGCGCTACGGCTCCTGGCCCCCGACGCCACCCCCGGTTCCGACTCCGTCCCCGACTCCGATCCCGCCTCCGCTCCGGTCACAGGACGCCTGGTCCGCGCCGCCGAGGACGCCCTGCGCACCGGGGGCGCCCGTAGGACCCACCGCGTCGCGATGGGCAGCGCCGCGCTCACCGTCGCGGAACGGCGCATCGTCGAGCTCGCGGCCACGGGGCAGACGAACGCCGAGATCGGTGCGGCGCTCCACCTGGCCCGCCGCACGGTGGAGACCCACCTCACCAACGCGTACCGGAAGCTCGGCGTGACGCGCCGCACCCAGCTCGCGTCCTGTCTGGGCGCTGCGGGCACAGGAAACCCCTCCGCGAACCCCTCCGCCGCACGGGACATGACCGCGCCGGCCTGATCCCGATCCCGAGCCCGATCCATATCTCCACGCCGTCGCTGTGCGTCCGCTGTGTTCGTGGTCTTCCACGATGGCCCGGTCATCCTGCCGCCGGGCATCGTGGGAGCCGCGCCGGGCAGTACCGGCAGGACCCACCCGCACCGGCCGTGGTTCGGGTGCGGGACCCGGCGTTTCCCACCGGAGACGTGCGAGCCGCCGAGCGCTCGCGGAAGAGGGGTAACCATCATGAGGCCGACCACGCGCAGGACCGTCCGGAACTCCCTGGCCACGCTGTTCGCCGCCGCGGGCATCACCGCGGGACTCGCCCTGCCCGCCGGCGCCGCCGGGGCGAGCCCCGCCACGCCGGCCCCGGGCGTCACGCAGCAGGCGCAGCCGAAGGCCGCCCAGGCCCAGCAGCTGGCCGGGCTGCAGGCGAACCAGATGTGGAAGCTGCGCAAGAAGGGCGACAAGTACGAGATCGCCAACGCCCACAGTGATCTGTGTCTGAAGGTGAAGGGCGGCTCGACCGACAACGGGGCCCCGGTCGTCCAGGGCGAATGCGGCACGGCCTCCGAGAATCTGTGGAAGTCCCAGGTGACGGACAACGGGACGTTCATCATGCTCCGGAACGCCAACTCCAACAAATGCCTGAGCATCGACGGCGGCAGGGCGACCAGGGGCGCCAAGATCGTCCAGTGGGACTGTCTCGGCGGCGGCAACCAGAAGTGGTGGGACACGGACAACATCAACGCCGACCAGGGCTGGTGGATCAGCGGTAACACGCCCAGTGGCGCCCCGACGTGGATGTGCCTCGACATGCCGGGCTGGAGCACCTCGCCCGGTACGCAGGCGGCCATGTACGAGTGCACCAGCTGACGCCTTCTCCTGCTTCTGCCGAATCGCCACCAGAGTTCGTCCCCCCAGGAGTTCAGCATGCGCATGCGTGTGTCGCGTCGTCCTTCGACCGCCGCCGTCATCGCCGCCCGGTACGCCTGACCACGGCCAGGGCTTCCGTGGACCTCGTCGTCCGCTCCGGTGACCTGTACACCGTGGGCTGGTACACCGAGAGCGACAACACCTTCCACTCCCTCAAGGACGGCAAAACCAACCCCGTCTACGCGCCGAAGCCGAACACGACGCAGGACCGGCTCGACTACGACGGGAACTACGGCACTCTCGAAGGCCGCGCGCCCGGCAAGGCCACACGCCTCACTGTCGCTCTCGGCAAGGAGAGCACCAAGCAGGGCGTCATCAACCTGGCGACCACTCCGGCGAAGGGCGGGGAAGCCGCCAAGGCACTCCTCGTCCTGGTCCAGGAGATCAACGAAGCCGCTCGGTTCACCAAGATCGACACGTTGGTGGCAGCCGGCTGGGTCAACGGAGCCGTCGCTCAGCGCGACTTGCTGGTCGGCCTGGAGAACGACTGGGATCGCTTCTCCACGTGGGCCGTCAAGAAGCTCAAGAACCAGCCCGTGGAACCCCACGCCGTCGACGGCAAGAAGATCGCGACCCTCGACGCGGCCCAGGAATACCTCGCGGTGGTCAAGCAGCAGTAACGAACCGGCCGCCGGAAGGCCGCCGCCTCGGGCGAGGCGGCGGCCTTCCCGCCCACGCACACGACCTGAGAGACCTCGCGGCGCGTTGCCGCGTCACTGGTACTGCGGGCGCCACTCGAAGAGGAGGATGGTCGCGTCGTCCCGTAGGTGGTTGCGCTGGTAGTCGAGGATGGCGTGGATGAGCAGCCGCAGCACCTCGGCCGGGCGCTGGCCGGCCGCGGAGGAGCGGATGATGAAGTCGGTGAACCGGGCGAGGCCGAACTCCGCGCCGTCGTCGTCGCGGGCTTCCACGACGCCGTCGGTGTAGAGCAGGACGCAGTCGCCGGGCTCCAGTGTCGTCTCGTGGACGTGCCGGGTGGCCGGGGCGAGTTGGCCGATCAGGCCGATCGGCGGCTGCGGGGGGCTGTCCAGCGCCCCCTCGAGCACCCGCTCGGCACGGATCAGCAGCGGCGGCGGGTGGCCGCAGTTGACCCAGCGCAGCACCCCGGTGGCCGCGTCGAGGCGGCACAGCACACCGGTGCAGAAATGGTCGGGCAGCCACTGGGCGAGCGCCTGGTCGATGGAGCCGACGATGTCGGCCAGCTCGCCACCGCCGCGGCGGGCGTTGCGCGCCGCCGCCATGGCGACCGACGTGGTCAGGCCGGCGGACACGTCGTGGCCCATGGAGTCGATGATCATCGTGTGCAGTATGTCCTTGACCACCGCGTGGTCGAAGGCGTCGCCGGCGATCTCGTACGCCGGTTCGAGAACCGCGGTCGAGACGCATTTGCTGCTGCCGATGGTGTGGGAGGGCAGGAAGGCCCGCAGCATCTCTGCGGGCAACCGCATGGGTGTGATGCGGGTGCGGGCGGCGAGCCAGTCGCTGTAGGCGCGCTTGGAGGTGATCAGCATGGCGAACAGATGGGCCAGCATCCGGCTGCGGCGCATCCGCACCCCGTCGAGCGTGGCGGTCCGTACCGCCAGCACGCCCAGCCGCTCGGCGCCGTCGATCAGGGGCATCCAGGCGATCATGTCGTTGTCGGCGTCGACCACGCGCGGGGTGACCGTGCGGTAAGCCCAGCCGGCCGACGAACGGTCCACCGGCAGCGGTTCCAGGGCCTCGTCGAGCGGGACGAGCAGTTGTTGCTGCAGGTCGACGAGGTAGATCAGGGCGGTGCCCAGGCCGAGGGCCGTGGCGCACCGGTTCGCCAGGTCGGGCAGCTCGAACGGCAGTGCCGTCTGCGCTTCGGTGATCAGCTCTTCCAGTCGGCTCTCGTCGATGGCGACGTGGGGACCAGCGGAAACGTGCGGTGGGTCCGGCACGGGGATCACCACCTTCCGTTCCCAGTCTCACACCGATCCCGACCACTCTCACGTCGGGCGCGAGGGGCTGGGCGGGCACGTGGGCCGGGCCGAGGTGAGCGCCTCCGGTGTCTCGGCGGCGGGGTTTCCCCGCCAGCGCGTACGAGCCGGGACGTGTTCACCTTTCATCAGGAAGGAGTCGGCGTCGATGTGGGCACTGTCGTCGATGACGACGCCGTAGTGGACGAACGCGTTGGTGCCGATGGCGCAGTCGTCACCGATCGCGATGGGGCCGGACTTGAAGACACCGTCCTCCAGGGAATGGGCCTGGAGAGTGCTGCCCGCGTTGAGGGCGCAGTTGTCGCCGACCCGGGTGAGGGTCCGCTCGATGATGCCGCAACCGTCGTCGAAGACCCGGTGGCCCATGCGGACGCCGAGGAGCCTCCAGACGGCCGGCTTGAGGGGGGTCCCGTTGAGGACGGCGAGATAGGCCGTGGACGGTACCTTCCAGTACCGCTCGTGTCTCCAGAAGTCCTTGTCGTAGATGGAGCAGAAGCGTGGCCGCAGTCCGTGCGGGCCGACCACGGCGCGTTCGACGACCACGAACCAGCCCACGGTGAACGCGAGTCCGAGCACGGCGGAGCAGACCGTGCCCAGCCAGTGCGGCACGCCGTCGCCTCCCGAGGGGAGCATGGCGATCAGCACCAGGCCGAAGACGTACAGGATCCGGACGGTCAGGAACAGGACGATGGTGACGGCGTTGTGGCGGTTCTTGGCCGCGAGCCCGCCGCGGCGCCCAGGTCCCGTGCCCGCCTGGTCGAAGAGGCGGTCGCGTTCGACCGAGCGCGGGATCTCGAAGGGCGGCGAGCCGAGCAGCCCGGTGTTCTCCTTGACCGGGCCACTGACCGGGATCATGGTCTTGGTCGCCAGCAGACAGCCGTCGCCGGTCCTGCCGTCGGCGGGATAGGCGATGTTGTTGCCCAGGAAGTTGTTCCGGCCGATGACGGCCGGGACGGCGCGGAAGGACGTGCTCGAGAATTCGGCGTTCATCAGGGACAGCCCGTCCGAGACCATCGTCCCGGTGCCCACGTGGCTGAGGGTGGGGACTTCGTGCTTGACGACCATGCCGAAGTTGGACCCGGTCTGCTCGAACGGTCTCAGTCGGTAGCCGATGGCGCACAGGTAGTGCACGACGGCCGAGCTGTCGCCGAACAGGGCGTTGTAGAAGCGGATGTTGGAGACGCGGGCGGTGGCGCGTTGCAGCGCGAACCGCGCACCGTAGAGCGGGTGCACCACGTTCGGCCTGACCAGGTGGCACAGCAGCCGGGACAGGGCGGAGACCAGGACCGGTCCGAGGACGGCCAGGCCGAGCACCGCGGCGGCGGAGATCCACAGCCCGTCGGCGTAGTACGTCCAGCTGTCCGGGCCGGCCGCCCCGGTGACCGTGTCGGCCAGCGGGGAGGGCCGGGACTCCAGCAGCGCGGCGACGGCGGTGCCGCCCACCCCGGCGGTGGCCACCACGGCCAGCAGCCGGACGACGCTGTGGCAGACGCGGCGCACATTGCCGCAACGGGCCGGCGGGACCGTCAGGTACTGGCAGCCGGCCGGCGCCTGCACGGCCGGTGAGCCGTGCCAGCACTGCCCGTCCGGCACGGACTGGCCGGAGTGCAGCGAGGAGGCGTGCCCGAGCTGGGCGGCGTGCCCGAGGCGCACGTCGATGTCGAGGGTGCTGTGCTCGCCGACGAAGGCGCGGTCGCCGATGGTGACGCGGCCGGTCTCGATGACGCCGTCGCGGGCCCGGTAGCCGTTGAGATAGGTGTCCTTGCGGATGACGGCGTCGGCTCCGATGGTGAGCAGATCGGTGCACACCGGTACCCGGATGGTGAGGACCAGGGCGCGGGGCCCGACCCTGGCGCCCAGCGCCCTCAGGTACAGCGTGTACAACGGCGTACCGACGGACAGCAGGGCGAGCGGATTGGCGGTGACGAGGGTCTTCACGCACCAGAAGCGGACGTAGGCCATGCTCCACAGGGGAATGCGCCGCGCCGACCACCGGCCGACGAGGGCCCACTTCGCGGCGATCGGCAGCAGGCCCGTACCACCCAGCGCCGCGGCACCGAGGACGATCGCGCGCCCGCAGACGCCGGGCCACCCGTCGGCCTGCCTCACCCAGGCGGTCCCGGCGTCCAGCGCCACCGAGGCGAGGGATACGTAGGCGAGGAATACGAGGAGTTGCGCCGCCGTGCACAGGGCGTACCTGGGGGCGCTCACCATGGGCCCGGGTTGTGGTTCCGGTACCGGTGGCGGCGCCGGTGTGCGGTCGTCCGGTGCGGCCGGCGCCGCCCCGTCCAGGGCCGTGGCGAGCGCGCGTACGGTGGGGTGCAGATAGACGTCCTTCATCGACACGCCGGGCAGGCCCGGGAGGTCGCGGACGGCGGCGTTGAAGTGCGCCATCAGCAGGGAGTTGGCGCCGAGTTCGTCGAAGAAGTGGCTGTCCACGGAGACCCGTTCGACCCGCAGGGTACGGGCCAGCAGCTCGGCCAGCGCCCGTTCGGTGCCGGTCCTCGGTTCCGTGAACCCGCGTCGCGTCGCGAGCCGGCGCGGTCCGGCCGGCGCGGGCAGACGGTTGCGGTCGGCCTTGCCGCTGGGCAGCACCGGTATCGACGAGAGGGGTTCCAGATAGGCGGGAACCATGTAACTCGGCAACTGCTCCCGCAGCTGTACGACGACGTGATCGGGGTCCACGACGGCGTCTTCGCGGGTGGTGTAGAACGCGCACAGCTCCACGGTGTCCGGGGCGGCCTCGTGCCGGGTCACCACGGCCTGGGCGATTCCGGGGACGCGGAGCAACACCGATTCGATCTCGGCCAGTTCCACGCGGTAGCCGCGGATCTTGACCTGGGTGTCGATGCGGCCGTGATGCTCGATCTCGCCCAGCTCGTTGATCCTGCCCAGGTCCCCGGTGCGGTAGATCCTGCCGGACGGGTTGCCAGGAATGCCGAGGAAGTCCGGGACGAAGGCGCGTTCTGTCAGGTCCGGCCTGTTGAGGTAGCCGTCGGCGAGCCCCATGCCGGCGATGGCGATCTCGCCCATCGATCCGGGTGGCAGGGCGGTGTTCCCCTCGGGGTCGAGCAGGGCCACCGCGTAGGTCGGCAGCGGGACGCCGATCGTCACCGGGCGGTCCGGGTCCAGCAGGGTCCAGGTCGCGGTGACGGTCGCCTCGGTCGGGCCGTACACATTGAGGAACCGTCGGCCGGGCCGGTGCCAGCGGCGGATGAGGTGCTGGGGGCACGACTCGCCGGAGACCAGCAGGAACCGCAGCTCGGACCGGTCCGCGTCCAGCGTGGCCAGCAGGGTGGGGACGCAGCACAGCGCGGTGACGTGCCGGTCCCGCAGGAAGGCGTCCAGCTCGGCCCCGACCAGACCGGGCCCGGCCGGCCGGGGCACCAGCGTGGCACCGGCCATCCAGGGCACCCATGTCTCCTCGACGGAGAAGTCGAAGGCGAGGGTCATCCCCTGGTACACCCGGTCCTCGGCGGTGAGGCCGTAGACCTCCGCCGCCACGCGGACGAAGTTGCAGATGGCCGGGTGGCCGATGGCCACTCCCTTGGGGCGGCCGGTGGAGCCGGAGGTGTAGATGACGTAGCAGAGGTCGTCGGCCTGCCGGCCGGGGGTGGAGGCGGCGGTGGTGGTCGGGGTGCCGAGGCGTCGGGTGGATCGCCGCGCTATGTCGGCCCGCACCCGGTCCAGGTACAACAGCTCTGTACCGCCCCCGTCGGCGAGGTGGGCCGCCCGGTCGTCGAGCCTGGAGAGCGTCAGGACCGTGCGTACGGCGGCGTCGGAGACGATGTACGACAGCCGGTCCGCCGGGAATCCGGGGTCCAACGGGACGTAGGCCGCGTGTGCCTTCAGCACGCCCAGCATCCCGACGTAGGCGTCCACCGGGTCGTCCAGCAGCAGCCCGATCCGGTCGCCGGGGTGGGTACCCCGGTCCAGCAGGAAGCGGGCGAGCTGATTCGCCTTGTCGTCCAGCTGCGCGTAGGTGAGTGTGACACCACCGGCGTCCACCGCGAGCCGGTTTTCCCGGCCCTGCGCCCGTAGCCGGTCGCACCGTTCCTCGAACAGACGCTCCAGCCGTTCACCGTCCCGCCACCGGGCCGATCCGCCGTCCCCGGCGCAGGTCAGCAACCCGTCCGGCCGACGCGACGACCGTGGCACCCACTGCCACGCCCGCTCCCGCCCGGGGGTCTCTTCTTCTCTCCGCTCGTCATCCGGGGTCATGATTCGCCACAACAGCTTCGCGCGGATATTGGTGGCACTGACATTTTACCGCTCGGTGCCCACGCCCACCCCTATTGCCCGGCACCGCCCATTCCGCCCTCCCGGCGTGCGTCGGCGGGCGGTGAGCCCTTGACTGGAGAGCGAACCGCTCACGATGCCCCTGGAGGAGAAGTGACTCGACGCTGGACTCACCGCGCGACGGGCGTGACGTTGGCCGGACTCGTCACCTTCACGGGTGTCGGCTGCTCCCACGGTTCGAGCGGCCCGTCCGGCACGGGCAGCAAGGCGGCCTCCGTCGCCTCCCAGGCTTCCGCGGCGGTGTCGTCCCTCGCCTCGGAGGCTTCCGGTGCCCTGGCGTCGGCCAGCGCGGAGGCGAGGCGGAAGCTGGACGAGATCAAGGGCGGGGTCGACGTCAAAGGTGATGTGAAGCTCGGCAACGTGACCACTGACGGCGAAGGACGTGCCGAGGTCCGGCTCACCCCCGACAACACGACCGACTCGACCAAATCGTTCGCCGTTCAGGTCAACTTCACGGATTCGGGAGGCAACCTCCTGGACACCGCGGTCGTGACCGTGTCGGATGTCCCCGCCGGCAAGAACGCCACGGCCACGGCGCGCAGCACCCGGAAGTTGTCCGGCGACGTGCGGGCCGAAGTGGCCAGGGCGGTACGGTACTGACGGCCCGACCGGGCGGCCCCGGGGCCGCGCATTTCGGTGCCGTACGCCGTGGCAGCGGCGCTCTTCGTCCCGAGCCGGCGCGTGTGCCTGGAAGCGCCGGCAGTGCTGGCGGCCGCGGTGTCCTACGGCGGCTTCCTCGGCTGCTACGGCGCTCCGGGCAGTGCCTCATGCTGTCGTTGATGCCGTGCACTTCCGGGCGCGCGGGACGGCTAGCGCGTGATCCCGGTCCTGCTGGTGACGCCCGGGTGGACGACGTCCGGCGAGGCGGTGAGCATGGGGTCCGTGCGGCCCGGACGGCCGGCAGCGCACTTCAGGTCGGCCGGTGGGAGGTTGCCGCTCGCCAGGTAGGCGTTGACGGCGTCGTTCACGCAGGCGTTGCCGTAATCGGTGCCGTAGACCGCGTGGCGGAACGAGCCCGTCACCGTGATCATCCGGGACGAGGGCCACCGCGTGTGCATGGCCTGAGCCTCGTCGTACGGCACTCGGGGGTCGCCGGTGGCGTTGAGCATCAGTGCGGGGGTGTCGCCGTCGACGGCGGTGGGTTCCTCGCGTGGTGGGGCCCAGAAGGCGCACGGGGTGGTGTTGTTGAGCAGCGGGCCGAACAGAGGGTGCTCATGCCGTGAGCGTTGCACCGCGTGCCAGAACACTTCCGCATCGTGCGGTCCCGGTGTGTCGGCGCACAGGAACGCCGTCTGCGCGCTCGCGTACGCCGAGCCCTGGGCGGACAGTAGGGAGGGCAGCAACTCGGCGAGCGCGGGATCGGGTTCGGTCCGCCCCTTCGTGACGGCTGTCTTGAGGGTGCCGGTCATCACCGCGATCTGTGCGTCGGTCGCCTCGGTGTCGGCACCGAGCACCCCGTAGAAGAGCACGGGCACCACGTGTTCGTCCAGCAGGTAGTCGCCGACGCGCAGCGGCCGGTGGGCGGCCGCCCCGGCGATCCCCGCGACGGTGGCGAGCACGTCGTCGGCGCTCGCCCCCAGCCCGTACGTGCCGTTCCGGGCGGCGGCCCAAGCGGCCCAGTGCCGCAGCGCCGCCTCGTTGGCGCTTTCGGTGCCGTACTCGGGCCAGGGGGCGAGGTGGCCCGGTTCGTGCACGCCGTCCAGGACCATCCGGTCGGTGCGGCCGGGGAACATCGCCGTGTACACCTCGCCCAGGTACGTCCCGTAGGAGATCCCCAGGTACGAAAGGCGCTGCTCGCCCAGGGCCGCGCGGACCAGCTCCAGATCGCGGGCGACGTTTCGGGTCGACGCGTGGGGCAGCAGGTCCCGGGCGTCGGCGCGGGTGCGGCAGCGTCGCGCGAGGTCCCGCTCGAAGGCGGCCGTGCGGCGGAAGCCGGCGCGGTCGTGGCCGGCCGACCGGAAGTAGCCGCCGGTTTCCCAGCCGCAGTCCAGCGGGGTGCTCCGGCCGGTGAACCGCGGATCGACACCCACCAGATCGAAACGGGCGCCGGTGGCACCCAACGCCGTGCGACGGGCGGGGAGGAAGTCGACGACCGGATCCCCGGGGCCGCCTTCGTTGACCACCAGGGTGCCGATGCGGTGGGCCGTGTCCGCCGCCGGGATCCGGGCGAGGGCGACGGTCACCGTCCGGCCACCGGGGCGCGTGTGGTCCAGCGGGACGGCCAACCGCGCGCACCGGGCGCCCGCCGCCTCCAGTTCCCTGCCCGCGCTGTCGTCGGAGCCGCGCACACAGCTACCCCACCTCAGCTGTGGGGCAGCCGGGGCGGCAACGGCCGTTCTCGGCGCGGCGATCAGGGCGAGGACCGTGGCGAGCGCGGCGACGACTGCCCGGCCACGCAAGGAGCGTGTCATGCCGCCGACGGTAGTGCCTACGGGCCCGGCCCGCCGGAGCGCGTTCCCGGCGGGCCGAATGCGCCCCCGGCGCGCGGATGCCCGGCGGACGCCCGGTGGAAGCCCGAAGGAATACGTGCGGCATGGCACCTGAGTACGAGTACTCAGGTGCCATGCCGACGCCGAGTGGACACTGGCCGACGGCCCGCCAAATCCCGAAAGAATGGGGAAAGCTCGTGCAGGATCCTTTTTCGCCGCCGCCTTACCCGTCGCATCCGCCCACGTCACATGTCCCCGCGACCGGGGAACGGTCGCTCCTGGCGAAGATCGGCATCGCTTTCGGGTGCGTGCTCGCGGCCGTCCTGATACTCAGCGGCCTGGGGGTCCTCGGAGTGATGGTGCTGCTCGCGACCGGTTCGATCCAGTTGTTTCCCAACAAGTGAGGCGGTCGCCAATGCTCGATGGACAGATAGCCGACCGAATCCGTGTGCTGGTCGCGCTCAGCCGTCCCGCCGTCGCCGTGCTCCTGGCCCTCTACGTCGCGCTCGGCCTCGCCCAGGCCGGACACGCGGAGGACCGCCTGCTACTGGCGGGGTGCCTCGTCCCGGTCATGGCCTTCCTGCTCTGCTCGGTCTGCGTCAACGACCTGTCCGACCGGGCCATCGACCAAGTCAACCTTCCCGGTGACCGGAACCGGCCGCTGGTCACCGCCGCCGCCGGCAGCCGGGAACTCGTGGTCACGGCCGGGGCGTCCGCCGCCGTCGCACTCGGCTCGGCGTTCGTGCTCGGACCCCGCCCCGGACTGTTGATGCTCGCCGCTCTCGCGGTGAGCGCCGGGTACTCGCTGCGCCCGATCCGCCTCGCCGAACGGGGAGCCGTAGCGGCCCTGGCACTGCCGGCCTGCTACGTCGCGCTGCCGTACCTGCTCGCCCTCACCGCGGCCCGTTCCGCCGTCCACCCGCGCGACCTGCTGATGCTCCTCGGGCTCTACATCGGCTTCGTCGGCCGGATCCTGCTCAAGGACTTCCGTGATGTGCGGGGCGACACCCTCTTCGGCAAGCGGACGTTCCTGGTCCGGCACGGACGACGCGCGACCTGCCTCTTCAGCGCCTGCGGCTGGACCATCGGCAGCCTCGTCATCCTGGCCGCGACATCTCGGCGCACACCGGCGCTCGTGTGCTCCTACCTCCTCTGCCTCGTTCTCGCGCTGGTGATCCTTCGCCTCCTGGCGGGCGAGGTCGGGCACCGGCGGGAGGAGGCGCTCATCACCGGCGCGGCGGCCATCGGCCGGGGGATGCTGATCCTCCAACTGGCACACCTGGCGACGGACCAGGCCGGATGGGACGCCCTCGCGCGATCGACGGTCATGGGCGCGCTGCTGGCGCTCACGCTGGTTCAGGCCGTTGGCATGGTGCGGTACGGCCCGGCGACCGGTCTCACCGTCGCCTCCTTGCTGGAGGAGACGAGCGCGTCGCGCGCTGAACGACCCCGGCCCGGGATTTCAGGGCGCGAGGTCGTCCAGGTGGAGGGCGACGGGCCCGAAGAGGCCGCCGATGGTCGTCAGCGCCGAGTTCTGGCGGACCGCCCCGGGCATCGTGGCGCCGTCCGGGGTCGCCAGTGACCGGGTCGCGGTGGCCCTGATCCGGTCCACGACGGGCCGGTGACGTCGAGGAGGTCGACGTCGGGAAAGACCGTGATCGCAACGCGGTGGTGCGTCTGGTGCATGCCCCTGTCGTCCGGCCGGCACGGACGTGACCGCAATGACGTGGTTCTGTCACATCCGGACATCCGGGTGTGGGGACGGGACCGGGGACGGGTCCGGCAGGCGAGCTGATCACGGACTCGGCGTCCTGGTGGCGGTGGCCTCCGCACCCTTTCCCGAGTTGATCGTTGTGATGGGTATGACGTTACGACGGTCGGATCGGCGCTCCGTGGTGAAGGACGCCGGGGCGGGAGGCAGTCTCTGGCGGCACGGATGCTTCTTCCGGTACTGGCTCGCGAACGCCGTCGACCTCGTGGGCAGCGGGGTCACGCAGGTGGCGTTGCCGCTGGTCGCGGTGGTCGAGCTCCACGCCTCCGTCTGGCAGGCCGCGCTGCTCTCGTTCGCGCAGAAGTGCCCGCCCCTGCTGGTGTCGCTCCCCGCCGGGGCGCTCGCGGACCGGCACCGCAAGCGTCCGGTGACGGTGGGCGCGGCGCTGGCGGGCGGTGCCGCCTTCCTCGTCATCCCACTCGCCGACGCCATGGGCCGGCTGTCCCTGGGGCTGCTGTACGGGGTGGCATTGGTGGGCTCAGTCGCCGAGGTGTTCGGCTCCACAGCGCGCATCAGCCTTCTCCCGTCGCTGTTGCCCCGCTCCCGGCTGATGGAGGCGAACTCCAAGCTCGGAGGGATCAATTCCCTGGCCGACAGCGCGGGCTCCCAGCTCGGTGCTGTCGTGGTCACCGCCCTCGGCGCCGCCCATGCCGTGTGTCTGGACGTCATCTCCTACCTGGTCTGCGCTTTGCTCCTCGGGCGTATCCGCACCCACGAACCGGATGTGGCACGTCCGGGCCGGAGGACGACTTTCCGGGGAGAGATCGCCGAGGGGTTGCGCTATGTGTGGTCCCATCCCACGATCCGGCCGCTGGTGCTCGCCGCCACCGCGTACGTCGCCGTCATGGCCTTCCTCACCACGCTGTGGCCCGTCTACATGCTGCGTCGGCTGCACTACTCGAGTGCGGCGTTGGGCACGACGCTGAGCGTGGCCGCGCTGGGTGGGTTCTGCGGCGCGCTCGTCGTCCGCCCGTTGGTCGCGCGGTACGGCCCGGTGCGCGTCATGCTCGTCGCGCTGGCCCTGGCCCCGTTCACGATGGCGCCGCTCCTGCTCGCCACGCCGGGCCGTTTCTCGCAGATGGCCGTAGCCCTGGGGATGTTCGTTCAGGTGGGGTGTGCCGTCGCCCAGGGCTCCACCCAGCGCACCGTACGGCAGGCCGCCTGCGATCCCGCGTTGCAGGGCCGCATGCTCGCCACGAGCTGGTGGGTCGTCTACGGCTCCCAGCCGGTGGCAGCCCTTCTCGCCGGCGCGATCGGGACCTGGTACGGCCTGTGGGACGGCCTGGCGCTCGGCGCCGACGCCCTGGCCGTCCCGTTCCTGGTCCTGCGCTTCTCCTTGCCCCCTGACTTGCTCCCCGACTCGCTCCCTGACCCGCTTCCCGACTCGCTCCCCGGCTCGCCTTCCCGTGCGCCTTCCGGCGTGCCTCGGGCCACCGCTGTCCTCGACGAATCCCTTCGGTCACGCACGTGCCCGCATGACGAAAGCGATGCCTCATGAGCCCTGGAGAAAATCCGGGCCGGCCCCGTCCTTCCCGTCCCGCCGGACGGTACGTTCCCGCCAGAGGGATCTATACGGAGTCGGCGCGCCTTCAGCGGCTCGCCTGGTTCCGTTCCACAACCCGGCTGGAGCTCGACTCCTTGCAGCACACCCAGCTCGACGCCGGGAAACTGACGGGAAACATCGAGGGTTTCGTCGGCAGCGTCGAAATCCCGGTGGGCGTCGCCGGTCCCTTGCTGATCCACGGGGAGAACGTCCAAGGTGAGGTCCATGCCCCCATGGCGACCACGGAAGGCGCCCTGGTCTCCTCGGCGACGCGGGGCGCCCTGGCCGTCACCATGGCAGGTGGCGTCAGCACTCGCGTCCTCTCGCAGACGATGACCCGGGCACCCGTCTTCGCCTTTTCCCGGCTGTCGGCCGCGAGCCGTTTCGCCTCGGCGATTCCCCAGCACCTTGACGCGCTCCGTACGGCCGTTCGGCAGGTCTCCGACCATGCCCGGCTCCTCTCGGTCCAGCCCTTGGTGGTGGGCAGGACCGTTCATCTGAAATTCCGGTACACCACCGGGGACGCGGCCGGGCAGAACATGACCACGTCCTGTACTTGGCACGCTTGCCAGTGGATCCTGGACCAGCCCCATCTGATCGGGCCCGAAGAGCTCGAATCCTTCATCGTCGAGGGAAACACCTCGGGCGACAAGAAGGCGTCGTCCCAGGCCATGGCGGAGGGCCGCGGAATCAGAGTGTCCGCCGACTGCCTCCTGCCCGGAGGAATCGTCGAGCGGGTCCTGAAGACCACGCCCGACGAATTGGTCAGGGGCTACCAGCACATCGCGGCCGGGGCCGTGCACAGCGGAGTGCTGGGCTCCAACGCGAACACCGCCAATATGGTGGCGGCGTTGTTCACCGCCACGGGGCAGGACATCGCCTGCGTTCACGAGTCGAGCCTGAGCCAGTTCGTCCTCGAACGGAGGCCGGAAGGCGTCTACGCGAGCATCACCCTCCCCGGTCTGGCCATCGGCACGGTCGGGGCGGCACTCACCTCCCCGCGCAGCACGAACTTCTGGAGTCGATGGGGTGCACGGGCCGGGGGAGCACGGCCCGGCTGGCGGAAATCATCGCCGGTTTCGCCCTGGCCCTGGATCTCTCGACGGTCTCGGCCGCCGCTTCCGGCCAGTTCGCCGGCGCCCACGAACGTCTCGGCCGCAACCGGCCGGTCCGCCGGTTTCAACTCGACGAGCTGGACGCCGCGTTCTTCGAATCGGCGCTGGGCGACTCCGGGATGCCAGGCGTCAAGGTCACAGGTGTCGAAGCAGTGAGCATTCCCATGGGTCCCAGCGTCCTTTCCGAGCTGACGTCGCGGACGGTGAAGAAGGACGTCGGTCTCTTCCCGATGCAGCTGAAGGTCGAGCGTGACGAGGTGGCGGACAAGCTCGACGTCATGGTCAAGGTCAAGCCCACCGACCGGGAGGTCATCAAGATGGCCGGGCTGGCCGCCGCTCTGTGCGGCGGTCCGGTGGCGACCCACTACCGCGCGTTCGACCGGCGCCTCGGATTCGTGGGATGCGATGTGCGCGAACTGGCCCTCTACGAGCAGACCGACACCCGCTTCACCAGCCTCGTGCCGAAGCAGTACCGAACCCATCGTGACGACCGGCGGGAGACGTACGTCATCGTGATGGAATGCCTTCGCGACATGGAGCTGATGGACACGTCGGACCGGGGGCGCGGCTGGTCGCGCCGGCATTTGACCATCGCCCTGCGCGACCTCGGGCAACTCCACTCCGTCTGGTACGGCAAGGAATCGGCGCTCCGCCGGATGTCGTGGATCGGCCATGTTCCCAATGCCCCGGACATGGTGGAGATGAGGGACTTGTGGCTGGCCCTGGCCGACCATTCGGCGCAGGAGTTCCCCGAGATCGTCAGCGGACGCCACCACGACCGGCTTCTCGACTGCATCGGGACCATCGACCGCTGGTGGCCGCGGATCGAGGCCATGCCCCGAACGCTCGTGCACAACGACTTCAATCCCCGTAACCTCGCCATCCGGGCGGACGGCAGGCTCTGCGCGTACGACTGGGAGCTCGCCACTCTCCACATTCCGCAGCACGACCTGGCGGAACTGCTCTGCACCGCCCTGGAGCCCGCCGACATCGACGCGGCGGTGGTCCAGGAGCTCTCGGAAGTCCACCGCAGGTCGCTCGAGACCCACACCGGGGCAGTCATCGACAAGGACCGGTGGGAATCCGGGTACCGCCTCGCCCTCAAGGACCTGGCGGTCAACCGCTTCGGGCTCTACTTCGTGGCGCACACGGTTCGCCATTACGGGTTTCTCGAGCAGTGGTGGCGGAATCTCTGGGCGCTGATCGACCTGGCGGAGGCGGCGGGCGGGAACTGACCCCGGTCCGGGTGACGATTTTCTTCCGCCGGATATGAGCTCGTCCGATCGTAACCTCGGGTGAGCATTTCCGTTGGACCAACCGGGTGAGGGCCGACGGGAATGCCGCAGGGCGCGTCGGTCATTTTTCTCGCTTTCCCGCATCTCAGCATCAAAAAAACCAAGGAAAAGGCGGACCAGTGCGTTCACTGAAGCGATTCGCGGTTTTTCCGGCATGGCCCTGGCGGTTCTGGCCTCCCCCGCGAGCATCGGGGCCGCGAGTGCCGACACGATCGACGCGGGGGCGGGCGGTCTGCTGTCCAGCATCGGAAGCAGGAACGCCTCGGCGCACTCCAACCTGTGCGGCGCCAGCAGGGTGGGCCTCCTCTACGACCGTACCTGTGTCACCCGGCGCGACTCCCACAAGGGCCACGGCAACGACCGTCAGGTGACCGGCCCGAGTGGTGGTCTGCTCTCCAACATCGACTCCCGCAACGCCTCCGGGTTCAGCAACAACTGCGGGACGGACACCATCGGCGTCCTCAACCACACCACCTGCGTCGCCGAAGAGAGAAGTAAGGACGCCGGCAGGCGTCGGCCGTTGTGTCGAGACGCCTGTCCGGTCCCGCCCCGCGTGCGTTCGGGTGGGGCCGGACAGGCGTCTCGTGTCCCGGACTGCGGCGAGGGGCGTCAGGAACGTCCCTCGCCTTCCAGGGGCAGGTGTACGTCCAGCAGGCAGACGTCATCGCGTTGCCGGCCCGCGAGCAGCCGGTCCAGCAGCGGCTGAAGCGATCCGCCGTCCGCTTCCCCGAGCTCACGCCGGGCCGCCTCGGCGAAGCGGTCGAAGCCCTCGTCCAGGTGCTCACGGGGGCGCTCGATCAGTCCGTCCGTGTACAGCAGCAGGTGGTCGCCGGGCTCGATGCGGCACTCGGCCTCGCCGTAGTGCGGCTGTGGCGTGGCGCCCAGCAGCATGCCCTCGGGCGGGGCGAGGAAGTCCGTCTTGCCCTGCCGCACCAGCAACGGCGGCGGATGGCCGGCCTGCGCCCAGGTCAGGCAGCGGCGGGCGGGGTCGTAGCGGCCGAGGACCATGGTGGCGGTGGAGTGGTGCCCGTCGTGGGCATGCAGCAGCAGGGTGTTGAGCCGGTGGAGTGCGCCGGTCAGCGAGGAGCCGGTGAAGACCATGCCCTTGGCGGTGAAGCGCAGCTGCGCCATGGTGGCCACCGCGTCGATGCCGTGCCCGGCGACGTCGCCGACGGCGAACAGCACGCTGCCGTCCGGCATTTCCAGGGCGCTGTACCAGTCGCCGCCCACATTGAGGTCGTCGTGCGAGGGCAGATAGGCCACGTCCACCCGCAGGTCCGCCAGGTTCAGCGACTGCCCGGGCAGCGGCAGCAGCGCGTGCTGCAGGCGGGCGGCGACGGTCCGTTCCGCCTCCAGCACGTTGCGCTGGGCCTGGACGGCCTGCTGGGACTCGGTCAGGGCCAGCTCGGCGCGGCGCCGGGCGGTGAGGTCCTGTACGAAGCCGTGGATCTCCACCGTGGTGCCGTCGGCGTCCGGCACCGCTTCGGCGACCATCCTCAGATGCCGCACCCCGGCAGCCGTCCTGATCCGGAACGGATGGTCGAGGGGAGTTCCCCGGCCGAGGAGTTCCTGGAGCTCCCGGACGAAGGCGGGCAGGTCCTCGGGCAGCAGACGGCTGGGCAGTTCCTCGAGCGACATCGGGCCCAGTGACCGGTCCCGGTCGAGGATGTCGTAGACCTGCGGCGACCAGGCGATGGTGTCGGCGGCCAGGTTCCAGTCCGCCCAGCCGAGGTTGCCGACCCGCTGGAGGTCGGCCAGCAGTTGCCGCTGGCGGTCGGCCTCGTCCTCGCAGGCCCAGGTGATCACCAGCCGGTCGTCCAGCTTGGCGGCCCGCAGCTTGTAGGTGGAGTGCTGCCGGACTCCGGCCGCCACCTCTTGGTAGGGGAAGGAGCCGGTCTCGAAGACCACGCCGGTGCGCAGGGTCTCCAGATAGCCGTTCCAGACCGGGGAACCGGCCATGGTCGGGTAGCACTCCAGCACTCGCGCCCCCACCAGCTGACGGCCTTGCCGCCCGGCGACGTCGACCGAGCCCGGGGCGGCGGCGTCGACGCGGAAGTCCTCGACCTGGCCGGCCGCCGACCGCAGGGGGGTGAGCAGTACGGCCGCCCCGGGGAGCGCGTCGAAGACCGCCTGGACCCGCTGCGCGGTGCGGTCGGTGCGATCGGCGGCCCGTGCGCGGGACGCGCCGATCATGCTCAGGCTTCCCGCGCACAGCGGAGCGACCTGCTGGAGCAGTTCGCGTGTCGCCGGCGCGAACGGTGCGTCCGTGGTGCGCAGTACGCCCAGGGCCGCGGTGACCGTGCCACCGGTGACCACCGGGAGCCAGGCGCGGGTGGGCCACCGGGAAGCGGGCTCCCCGATCAAGTGGTAATGCTCTATGTCGTGTTGGACGTCCTCCAGCACCACAGGCTCGCCGCGCCGGATCACGTCCAGGGCGGCAACCCCGGCGACGGGCGGCACATGCCGCCATTGGGTGGCCACGGTGGCCCCGACACCGGCGTGCCCGGTCAGTTCCAGGGCGCTGTCACCGGTACGGGTGTAAAGCATCACGGCGTCGGCTTGTACCGGAGCCGCGGCCAGGTGGTCCAGGAGTCGCCAGGCCAGGTCATGAGGGTCGGTGACGTCGGCCAGGGCCTCGCCCAGAGCGCCGAGTGTGACCGTCTCGGGGGGATTCGACGGGTACGACGGATTCGATGGGTTCAAAGGGGTCGATGGATTCGACGGGGTCAACGGGCTCGGCTGGGAAGGCGGGTTCGGCTGGGACGGCGGGTTCGGGACGTCGGTGCCTGTGCGCCGGGTGTGGCGGGCGGAGTCGAACACCGAACCGCCGCCGGGCGCGTCGGTCGTACCGGGCGGCCGCTCGCCTTCCCGGGCGGCGGGCATGGTCGGGCGCTGGTGGATCTCGCCGAGGACTATCCAGCACTCCTCCGTCAACGTGCGGCCGCCGGCCGCCGCACGCCGGGTCAGCTCCTCGTACGCCGCCGGGGCCGAGCAGCCGGATCGGGCCATCAGTACGCCCTTGGCGCGTTCCAGCACGGCCGTGGTGGACGCCTGGCGCTCCAGCCGCTCGTTGTCGGCCCGGAGCTTGGCCACCACTTTGCCCAGTGCGACCACGGCAGGCAGTGTGGCGGGGTCCTCGTCGCGAACAGACTCGGTCGTCACGCCCTTGAGCATGGCACACCCCCCGCTCTGACGACCCGACCGATTTCTGAGTTGGCCTGACCTGAGGCAGGATGGGGGCCGGGTATGTGCTCACTTCGGTGGGGCTTTGCCGCCCCCTTGCTTGCGTGTGCGCGCTGTGGCGCCTGAGCGTTCGCGCCTCATGATTGTTCACACCATCGAGGTCACCACAGAAGCGGCATTGTCCAGGGTGGCCGGCCTGCCGTGCGGGGTCGACGTCCTGCCGCCCGTGCAGCGTCTGCGGCACGACCGCACAGGCCGGCTCGCCGGGCGGCACCGACGGACGGTCGTCTGACGACGGATTTTCAGTAGCGGTCGGTTCCTGCTCGAGGAGCGGTACGCGAAGCGCCGAGATATCTGGCGATGGGGAGTACATGGGCTCCGATGACCAGCGGTCTGTCCGTTGGGGTGGTGGTTTCGAGCCTCAGCTTTCCACCGTCGAACTCGGCATTGTTGGTGACGCCGTCGCCGGTCGGAACGAAGAACGGCCACAGACCTGCAGCCGCTTTCGCCTTGATGACCTGCTGGTCCTCGGGGGAGAAGACGGCATCCGAGGTGACCACACTCCTGAGCCTTTCCACCACGATCAGTGAGGCGATCGCCCGCTGGAGCCTCCCGGACTCCTCGCCGAACGCCATGTCCCAGTAACGGCGGGGATTCGAGGCCCAGGGGGGAATCGTCTGCTTCGTGTATGCCACGTGAAGTTGACTAGAATCGTACCAACAGGGGTCAGGATTGACCGCCCAGAGCGCATACGCACCTAGTTCGGCCTTGACCGTCACCACACTCCGGGCGAATCCGGCGGTCGTTGTGTCGAACTGATCGGCGCCGGACCACAGGCCCGAGAAGTCCTTGTTGACCCCTCGGGTCCAGGTGCCGGAAACTTCCCCGCTCGTTGTCGTGCTGTCAAAAGAAATCATCGCGGATGAGGAGTTCCTGAGCAGGCTCAGCAACTCCCTGATGCCGCCCAGATACTCGGCGGGTTTCGGGGGCGGCCCCTGATACGAGCGGAGAAACCACTGCAGCGCTCTCAGACGTACGATGTCCCGCAGCACGGACGCGCCCTCGGTGGCGATATCCGGGTGGTGTGTCATGGCCCAGGCATAAAAGACATCGGGCAGCCTGTCCTCGCCCGGCTGGGGCATCAGCCCTCTGACATACGCGAGCCATTCCTGATGGACGCTCGAGCCGATCGCCGCCACGAGGGTGCTCTCCGGGACGGACAGTTCCTGAATCACGGTGGTGTACTCGTCGAAGAAGGACGCGCTCTTGACCAGTTGACGGTTGAACGTGAGAGACGCGGGCGGAACGACATTCTCCCGGGCCCACAGCGCGGTGTCGGACAGTTCCACCGGGGGAGCGGGCTGGATGAGCTGGGTGGTCGAGGGGGGAGCGGGCAAGTTCTTCAGTACGGCGTTGTACCAGCGGTTCTGGAGCTCGGCCATCGCGTTGGGCGGAGGCTGCACGGTTGGCATGGCGCCGGCCTTCCGTCGTTCGTCCCTGGGCGTTTCTGAACCGCCGGTGAGCCGGCGTGCGGCCGCCGGCTCACCGGCCTGCCCGGTCATCGGCGTCGCCGCCGACCCGGGCGCTACTGCTCGCGCGCTGCCGGTGTGTAGCCGAGGAAACGGCTGATCGGCAGGACGTTGACCCCGATCACCACCGGAACGCCCGGAGCGGACGCGGTGGTGATCGTGGTCCCGCCCGAACCGCTGAACTGTGTGTTCGTTGTCATTCCGTACTCTCCGCGGCCGTTGTAGAACGGCCAGAGCCCGAAGCCCGCGTTTCCGCGAATGATCTGCTGGTCCTGCTGACTGAACGAAGTTTTGGCCGTCACGGTGATTTCCATGGTGTCGGCCACCATCAGATTGATCGCGACCCGCTGGATGTTTCCCGAGGTGCCGAACGTGTTGTCCCAGGTGATCGCGCTGCCACTACGCCACGGCGGGTCGCCCTTCTTGGTGTAGGCGGTGCCGAGGGCGGACGAGCCGTACCAGGCTCCCGCGTTGGTCTGGAAGTTCAGCACGTGCCCGAAGGAGGCGCTGACGGTGAGCTCGCTCTGCGAGAAGTACTCACTCAGACGCTCGGTGCTCTCGCTGCTTCTCCACAGGCCGAACAGCACGGAGCGCCGCCCCGAGCTCCACGTCCTGCTCACGTCCGAGCTCGTGGTGGCGCTGCGCATCTCGAAAGCCCGCCGAGGCGCTTGCGAGAGGTCCTGCAGCAGGGCGTCGTACCCCCGGACCCAGTCCGGTGGCGCGGGCGGTCTTTGCATGTAGGGCATCAGAGCCTGCTGCGCGCCGCCGATCGGGTCGAGGATGATCGCCGCGTACGCCGACGCTCCCTGTTGCGCGACGTCGGGCGCGTTCACCATCGCCCAGTTGAAGAATACGTCGGGGAACTGGTTCGCCGGAGGTATCGGCTTCAGTGACTGCAGGTATTTCACGAAGTTCTCGAAGTTCTCCTGGCCGATCTCCTGCTTGATGTCGACCTTGGTCGCCGGCCGCAGTGCGGACAGGACGCCCTTGTAGTCGGAGAAGAGCTGATTTCCGCCGCTCTGCGTGTAGTTCTGGTCCAGTGAGAGCGGCGGGATGTTGTTGAGGAAGGACCAGAGGAATCTGTCCCCACCATCCGAGGTGATCGGTGCCGCCGGCTGGAGGAGCTGGAAGGTTTGATTCGACTGGCCCAGACCTTCGACCAGCGCGTTGTAGAGCTGGTTCTGAACCGTGATGAACGGCATGGGGCAACTCCCTTTGACGGGTGCCGGGAAGGGGGGATGGACAAATGAGGGCCTTTTGCTGGCCATGGTCGTTTCTTTGCCGCCGTGAGAATCGGCCCGGACATGATGCTCGCGCGTGTGACGGATAACAACCATTGGGGTTTTGGGATCAGTTCATACTGGCCATGTGAGCAGGAGCAGGTGCTGAGCCTGGCGGTGATGTCCGGTGCACCCAAAGAGGTCACCGAACCATGGTGGCGGGTGCCCGTTGCCCGTCGCGGTCCGCCGTCGACAGCGGTGCGCGAGGACCGCTTGGTGTGGGTGGGCTCTCAAGACGACATGGCCCGCCTGTCCCCACCCAGCGCGGCGACTCTTCCCCACAGGATGGCGGTGGCAACCCCCCCGATCCGGGGTGCCCCACCGGTCAACGCACCGACGACATCGCCTGTTCCTCCTTCAGTCCACCACTTGAAGGGCCGGAGCCATGCGTGCCGACGCGGACCGAGGGGCGATGCCCGGTGGGTTCGTCATGCCCTAGCAGAGCGTTCCGGCGGAGGTGATCTCCAGGGGCGGTCGGGATTCGATGCCCGTACGGGGCATCAGGATGAGCGATCCGCCCCTGTAGACGATCCGTGCGGGGCGGTCGGTGTTGTTCTCGACCACGCTCACCTCGAAGTACGGGGTGAAGTCCTCCACCTTGCACTCGCGTATAGGCAGCGGCTCGGGAATGCCGATTCCGGCCCCCGTGAGGCAGAGGTTTCCGGTGGGGCACAGAGGCGAAGCGGGAACGACTGCCGCGGTGGCCGGGACCGAGCAGACGCCCACGAGGGAAGCGGCGAGGGCGGCCGCCGCGGCAAGGGCCACGGCGGCAGGCCGTCTGCGGCGGTTGGGACGGTTGGGGCGACGGTGACGCTGCCAGTCCATTTGCGGCCTCCAGGGGAGTCATGAGGACGGCCGTCTGCCGCGTGGCACGTGGCATCGCAGTGGGCTTGGACCGCCCTTCAAGGACGATTCAGCGGCCACCCCGCTTACCTGTAAAGCCCTGGTTCCGCCACTTCCACGGCACGTATGCGGCCAAACCCTGTCCCGAATACGGCCGTTCCCCCTGAGAACTTCCAACGAAATGATCTCCAAGTCGAAGCCCTGGCAAGGCGACGACGAGTCGTGGGCGGTGCACGCTGAGCCGCGGAGAACTTAAATGCGTCGACAGCGCCCCTCGGCACCCGGCACAGTGGCCACCCGTGACGAGCAGTGAACTGTGGACCCGCGCGACCGCCGACCGCTACGACGCCGAGGAAGCCGAAGCGTCCTCGGCCGCCGTCCTCGGACCGACCCTCGCCTTCCTCACCGAGCTCGCCGGAGACGGCCGGGCGCTGGAGTTTGCCATCGGAACCGGACGGGTGGGCGTCCCGCTCCGGGAACGCGGCGTGCCGGTGGTGGGCATCGAACTGTCCGAGCACATGGCAGCGGTGCTGCGACGCAAGATCGACGAGGGCACCCTCCCGGTAGTCATCGGGGACATGGCCACCACCGTCGCTCCCGGCGAGTTCACCCTGGTCTACCTCGTCTACAACACCATCACGAACCTGCTCACGCAGGACGAGCAGGTCGAGTGCTTCCGCAACGCCGCACGGCATCTGGAGCCCGGCGGCCGATTCGTCATCGAGCTGGGCGTGCCGCCGCTGCGGCTCCTGCCACCCGGCCAGGTCGCGGTGCCGTTCGACGTCTCCCAGCAGCATCTCGGCTTCGACACCTTCGACCTGGTCGAGCAGATTCTCGTCTCGCACCACTTCACCCGCGACGGCGACGACGGCCACTACCGCCGCGAAAACTCCCGGCACCGGTACGCCTGGCCGGCAGAACTCGACCTGATGGCCCGGATCGCTGGGCTCGAGCTGGAACGTCGCGTCGCGGACTGGGACGGGTCGCCGTTCACCCAGGACTCCGCGAAGCACATCTCCGTGTGGCGCAAGCCAACCTGAGGTCGGCCAGGGCGAATGCGCGCTCCACGAGCCGGCGTTGCGTGCCCAGGCCCGAGCCGTGCTCGGTACCCCGGCGGGCGATCAGCGGCTTCACGCCGAGATCCCGAACGAGGCGGCGGTACTTGTCGTGGTCGTAGCCGCGGTCGCCCAGCACCACGTCCGGGCGGCGCCGGGGCCGGCCTCGCTTGCCCTCACCGGAGGCACCGCCTGAAGCAGCGGGATCAGCTGGGTGACGTCGTTGCGGTTGCCGCCAGTCAAGGTGGCGGCGAGCGGGATACCGGTGGCGTCGGTGATCAGAAGAAGTCGCGAGCGAGCGGGTCCACGCCTGGGAGGCTGAGCAGGCGGAACTCCAGCCGGCGTGTCACCGGGGGCCAGGCCGGTCGGCGGGGCTTGGCCGGGTCGTCCAGATCCGGCACGCTGTGGTTCTTCCAGTCGTTGAAGACCGTGAGATGGAACGGCGTCCCGAGCCGGGAACCCACGACGCCGACGAAGTCGATCGCTCGCGATCAGCGCCGCCAGCGCCGGCCCCGGATCCACCGTCGGCGGCCATTGCGCCCCGTCGGTCACCGCCTTGGCGGTCTCCACCTCCCCGGCATTCGGTAAACAGGGTCGCCAGCTCACCGAGCGCATTGACGAGATCCACGGACGCCGCCGCACCGTCGTCGCCGAGCATCCCGGCCGCCGCGCTGACCAGGCCGGCCGCCAGGTCCGTGGGGACTTCGGCCCCCGAGTTCACCAGGCGGGTCGCGCCATCGCCGTCGACGCAGCCGGGTTCCGGCGTGGCGATGGGTCTGCGAGTGCCCGTGGGTCTACCTCTTGACGGAGGAAACCGACTCATCAGGAGCAAGCCATGGGCCTCATCCACATCGAGTTGTTCGCGACCCTCGACCTCGTCGGGCAGGCGCCCGGCGGCCCTGACGAGGACCCGGTGGGGTTCCCGTTCGGCGGCTGGCAGGCGCCCCTGCTGGACGAGGTCGCCGGGGCGCAGGTCGGTGCCGCGTACGAGGGCACGGACGCCCTGCTGCTCGGTCGGCGGACGTACGACTTGTTCGCCGCCTACTGGCCTCACCAGGAGGGCGGCGAGGACAACGAGATCGCCACGCTCTTCAACCGCGTCCCGAAGTACGTGGCCTCTCGCGGCAGGCCCGACCTCTCGTGGGCCGGGTCCACGCGACTCGGCCCGGACCTCGCCGACGCGGTGCGCGAGATCCGTGACCGGCACGAGCATGTGAAGGTCGTCGGGAGCCTGAATCTCGTGCAATCCCTCTTGCGCGAGAAGCTCTTCGACCGTCTCGATCTGTGGCTGCACCCGATCGTCCTCGGCGTCGGCAAGAAGGTGTTCGACGGTGGCGCGGTGCCCACCAACGTCACGCTCCTCGCGCCCCCGGCAGCCAGCCCGAAGGGCATCGTGTACCTGCGCTACGGGCTCGCCGACGGCACTCCCGCGACGGGGGACATGAGCGCACCCGATCGCGGTGTCGGGCGTGACCGCTGAGGCCATCCCGCGCCTATGAACGACGTGGCCCTCTGGTCGCGGCGAGGATGACCTGGGCCGGCTCGCTGTACGGCTTCCGGCCGGGAGCAACCGTGTGATGATGGCTCCCGGCCGGAAACGGGGATGGCTGACGTGGTGCGGAGTGGGTCAGCGCAGCGGGCATCCCTTGGGCATCTTGGCGAAGTCGAAGAACGCGTACTCGGTCCGGCCGCCCTCTGTCTTCGACTTCAGTCGCGGGTTCCAGCTGTTCGGCTCCACGATCTCCTCGTAGATCCCCGCGGAGTCGGGAAGCTTGGGGTGGGCGCGGTCGAGGGTGCCCAGACGTGCGATCCGGGTGCCGTCGGCCCAGTCGTAGAAGTCCACGGACGGGCCCTGCGGGCTCGTCGTCATCCGGGCCTCGGTGCCCGCGCCGATGTCCTGGTGCTTGACCACGGTGCACTGCTTGATGACCAATGCCTTGTCCACCGAGCAGCCCTTGGGCATCCGGGGGAAGTCGACGAGGCCGTACAGGCCGTCGTTGCCGCCGTTGGTCTTGGCGAGCAGCTGGGGAGTCGAGCCGTACGGGTTGAGGATCTCCACGTCGATGCCCGCGTCCTGCGGCAGCGCGGGACGGCTGCGGTCGAGCGTGCCGAGTCTGGTGATCGGGCCGTCGACCGGGTCGAGGAAGATGACCGATGGGCCCTGGGGGCTCATCGTCATCCGGACGCCGGTGCCCGCGCCGATGCTGTCCTCCTTGACCACCGTGCACCGGGCGGTCGAGGGATCGGCCGGCGACGCGGTGCGGGTGCCGTGCGAATCGGCCGCGAACGCGGCGGTCGGAGCGAGGGCGGAACCGGCGAGGGCGGCGACGGCTAAGCCGGTACGGAGGGCGCGACGACGCATGGCAACTCCTGCGTGTGAAAGTGCGAGCAGAGAAACGAGCAAAGAAAGAGGGTTTGGGCACCGACCTCCCTCATCCGGCATGATCCGGGGGGACTTGGTGGTGCATGAGTGAATCTATGTGGACTTGCGAGGCGGACCGGTTCGCTCCACGCCACAGAATCGTCACAGCCGATCAGAGTCCGAACAGTCCGCATTGCTCCAGGTGTTGCGTGAGAGGGGTGGAGGTCCGACGGCCGGGCCGAGGAAGTCATTCAGTGAAGTCCGCCGGGAGAGGGAAGAGCCCGTCAGCCTGGGGGTCGACGGCGCCACGGGCGCATGCGTCGGCCGTGTCGGCGAAAAGCGTGTCGGTGCGCGCACTCTCGTCCGGGTCGTCGGTCAAGGAGAACTCCCGGCATCGCTGCAGCCAGAGGCTCAGCTGCTGGAGAAGCGTTGCCTGCCCCTGGTTGACGATGCCGGTCAGATAGCCGTTGGAGTCGAAGAGGCTGGTGACTTCCTGAGCGTAAAACCTCACCGCTTCCGCGAGCTTCTCGGGCGGCAGGAACCGCGGGGCAAAGGGGTTGCCTGCCGCTTCCTGCACCACGATCCAGTGCACATGGCGGGCACAGATCTCCCCCACGAAGGAGTCGAGCACCTGCGCGGTCGGCCGGCCCGTCGCTGATCGTGCCTGGGCGAGCGCGGTGTCGATGTAGGTACCGCCATCGGTGTCCGGGGTCTGAAGCAGCTGTACCTCGGCCGAACGGTTCCGGACATGGGTGAGTTCGTGGACGAGGACGCCCTGCAGGCTCACCCGTGCCCGGCCACCGGTGGTGGTGCGCACGATGAACTGGCGGCCCAGGATGACGTCGTCCTTGATCAGCACGAAGGCCTGCCGCGTGCCGTCCCGGGCCTGGAAGGTGACGGTGCGGCCCACGGCGTCGTCGGTGATCAGAGCGTCGTCGAAGAAGTCCGCGGCAGAAGTCCCATTGGGCTGCGTCGGCGCCGCGGCGGCGAGGAAGCGGTCACGGAGATCCAGACTTCTGCTCATGGCCACGATGCCGAGCAAAGTGCCCGAGTCGAGCGCATCGAGCGTGAAGCGGCCGAGCATATGGCGCCACGAGTTCAAAGGTGTATCGATGAGCGCGGCCAGTTCCAGCCCGGCGAACGGCTCGAGCTGCCGGCCGACCACGAAGGGGCTGAATTCCTTGAACGCCGGATCCAGCGTCGGCGGGTCGACGAACAGGTCGTCATCCAGGGCGCCCATCGTCCCCTTGCCGACGACCGGATCGTCCGGTGAAAGCCCCTTGGCGTCCTTGTACGCCGAGACGGCCGCGCCCGTGTCGGTGCCGAAGAATCCGTCGTCCCCTGCTGGGCCCACCGGCCTGCCGAGCGCGATCAGCGCGGCTTGGACGCGCTTGACCGCCAGTCCCTGTTCGGGCTGGAACATCCGGTGCGTACCGGCCAGGCAAGCCTCCAGCACAGGATCACCGGCGAATCGTGGACATCTCAGAACCATGGTGATGAACCCTTGTGCGTAATGGCGTCCGGGGCAGGATGCCGAAGACGGGGACCGTCGCCGATGGGCCTCCGGATCGGGACATAGGGGGCTCCTCCCCGCGAATCCATCATCCTTCGGGTGGGGCAAGGGCGCACGTCGTGGCACGGGCCTCCCCCCGGCTCGGCGTCGGCAGCCGTCGTGCCGACCTGCCCAGTGGCGGGGATCCGCCATCGGAGTGAGCATGGAAAACGGTGAGCGAAGCCGCCGCGTACCCCACGCCTTCTTGGTTCGCACCCCACACCTTCTTGATTCGGATGGGGATTCGTCATGCCGTTCAACGCTGCCCGTCCCGTCGCCCTGAGACTTTGGCTGGAGGCGCGGAACCATCCCGATGACGATCACGACGGTGACCACCATGACGGCTTCGGCGGAGGGCACGGTCCGGGCCAGCCCTCCGGCCCGCACCCTCACCCCCACCCCGACGGCCCCCCGGCACCCGGGCCCCATGACGCGGACGTCGCGGAGGGGCCGTTCCGGGTGGTGCGGCCGGTGGACATGCTCGTCGTCGACATCAACCTGGTCAATCTGCGGTTCGACGGTCACCGCCTCGTGCGGAGGGATCCGGGTGAGCCGGCGTTCGTGGTCGTCGGGCTGCCGCCACAGCATGTGGTGGAGGAGGTGCCGCCGCCGCTGAGCACCGTCACCACCACGCTCGGCCCCATGAAGGCTTTCACCGCCGGTCCGACTCACCTGGCCTTCTCGGTGCCGGCCACCATGGACGGCCTGGACCTGTCGCTGGCGTCGTTGCTCGACTGGGCACGCCTGGTGCCGATCACGGTGCCCGTGGGTCCGCAGAGCCCGGACCCGCCGGGATCGGCGGTCTTCCAAGGCATCCCGGTCTTCCAGGGCATCCCCAGGAGCGTCCTCGAGTTCCCCACCCGACTGCTGATCACCTACGACGAGCCGGTGGGCTGGGCGGTCACGTCGGAGCCCCCCGAGGCGGACGGGCCGACCGCGCTGTGGCACGCCCGGCTGCGCGGCTCGCAGGACGGCGAGGTGTTGCTACGGGCCTTCGCGACAGTGAGGGACCGGGGCGGCCTGCCCGCGCCCACCCCGCTCTCCACCGAGAATCTGGAGGACATCGTCACGCTCACGAGCCGGGTCGAGCTACCCGGCCCGGGTGGCGGCGTGCCTCTCGAAGTCCCCAGCGCGCCGCTGCACGCCGAGCAGTTCATCGTGACGCCCCTGGGATCCTCGGCCCACCTGCACGGAGCCTGGGAGCCGTTGTCGAAACCTGCCCAGGATCGGTTCACGCAGGCAATGAATCACCCACTGAACCTGGTGCTGTACGACCACATCACGGGCCTGGGCCGTGACCAGTTCGTACGCACCGCCACCCACGGACGCATGAGCACCGGCCACGAGGCTGTGCATTTCGAGGAATTCAGGCGGGTGTTCGTCGCGCGCCCGAACGACGGGATCGTCGCCTACCTGCAGCGGCAGGACCGCATCGTCATCAAACGGCCGGAGCTCTCGTACGGATCAGCCGGTTACAAGCACGAAGGGCGTGAAATGCCCTTCACTTCACTGCGCATCACGGACCGCGTCACGCCGCCGATCCAGCAGCCCCCCGACCCCGAGGCATTCTGGGTGATTCTCCAGGATTCCGAGAAAGACCATGAGTTCACCTTGATCGGCACGGATTGCGAAGGCCGGAAGGTCAGCTTCACCATGCCGCTGGCGTTCGTGGCCGACGGAGCGTCTCAAGGGAAGTTGAACAACCTGTACGACCCGGCACAGCAGCCAGGTCTGGAGGGCCGCTTGAAGCGGGCCATCGGCGGCCAGGTGATGGCCATGGCGCAACCGCCCGCCGACGCCCCCGGCAGCACCAGCCACGCGGTCGGCTCCTTGACGTTCGGGCTCGGGATCCGTGACGGGAACGGGCAGGGCAAGGATTTGCCCGTGATCGGTCTGCCCTATGTCGCCGGCGCGACGGTGCGGGTTCCCGCCGTCGAACAGTTCACCCCAAATGGGGGCGATCTCCCTGTTACGTTCAACGAGACCTACCTTCAGCAGACCATGGCGGCGCATCCCGCTGGCGCGTACCTGGATCTGGAGACAGCGGTCAACCTCACCTTCGGGGCGGAGAAGGCCGGGGGAGTCGCCAGCCCCAACTCCGCGGTCAAGGTCATCACCAGCCAGGCGGGCGTCGTCCCGGACATGTTCAAGACGGACAGTGCCACGGGGCAGGTGGTCGGCGCGGTTGACGACATCGGGTCCCTCTTCGCCGGGGCGAAGATGCTCGGATTCATCCCTCTCGGCGACATCCTGAAGAGTGTCACCAAGGACAGCCTCGGCGCTCTGCGGCAACTGGGCGACGCCGAGATCGAGGCGATCCTGCGGGATGCCAACGGCCTGTTGCCGGCGCCCGTGCTGCGGATCCGCGACCTGGTGGACGGGCAGGGAAAGGAACTGCGCTATGTCTGGAAGCCCTCCTTGGAGCGGCCGGAGTCCGGCCCGGCGCACCTCCTCGATGTGTCCAAAGCCGCACTGATCCTGGACGCCCGAACCGTCCGCTCGAAGGACGCCGCCGACCAGTCCACCGTGGCGGGCAGCCTGACCCACTTCGCGCTGGACTTCGAAGGCACCGCCCGACTCGACTTCGCCGAACTGAAGTTCAGGGCGAGCCCGGGGAAGAAGCCCGACGTGACGGCCAGCGGCCTGGAACTGACCTTCCACAAGGATCTGGAATTCATCAACTCCCTCCGCAGTGCCCTGCCCGCCGACGCGTTCGGCCCCGGCTCGTACCTGGACGTCCAGCCGTCCGAAATCCGTGCGGGCTTCAAACTCGCGCTTCCCGCCATAGGGCTCGGCGCCTTCACCCTGTCGAACCTTTCGCTGGGCGCGGAGCTGGATGTGCCCTTCGAGGGCGAGCCGGTCTCGTTTCGTTTCTCGGTCTCCGAGCGGGAACACCCCTTCAATGTCACCGTCTCCCTGTTCGGAGGCGGCGGCTACTTCTCCATGCTGATCGATACAGAAAAAGGTGTGCGGCAGGTCGAGGGCGCCATAGAGTTCGGCGGCGCCACGGCACTGAATCTCGGCGTGGCCAGCGGCGGGGTGTCGGTCATGGCGGGTGTCCGCTTCTTGCTCGGCCCCAAGGATGTCACGCTGGGCGGATACCTCCGGTGCAATGGCAATCTGACGGTGCTGGGCATCATCACGGTGACCGTCGAGTTCTATCTGGAGCTCACCTACGAGAAGCACGGTCATGAGTCGGTGGTGCGTGGCAGGGGCACCCTCACCGTCGGCGTGCGGATCGCCTTCTTCAGCAAGTCCGTCTCGCTCACCCTGGAGCGGAGCTTCTCCGGTGCTCCCGGTGACCCGTCCTTCGCCGAATGCGTTCAGCCACGCCACTGGCACGAGTACTGCCTGGCCTTCGCCGCATGAGCCCGTTGGAGGCGAGATGAAGTTCGAACAGCACATCAACTGGACCGTTCTTCCCGCCGGGCTCTCGGACGACGGTACCCAGGCCCGGGTATCGGTCTTCATCGCCCCGCGGCTGCAAGCACTCCCCGGGAACGGCGCACCCGCCGGGAAGGGGCCACCCGCCGAAAGCGGCACCGGCCCGCTCGCGCAGCCCCCCACGCTCGAACAGTTCCCCGACTTCCTCACCTGGCCGGAAAAGATCAAAACGGCCACCTTCGAGTTCGGTACGACGGACGGCTCCTCCGCGTCGTCCGTTTCCTTCGTCGGTCCTCTCGTACCACAGGGCCCGGCACCGGACACGGACTTGTGGACGAATCTCTTCAACAAGAACACCCCCCTGGAGCCCTACGTCTTCCTGGACCACGGGCAGCGGACTTTCCGCACCTATTCGGCCACGGAAGTCCGCGACTTCACCAGGAATACCTATGCCAAGGCGGCCAGGACGTCGCCCGAGAGCCCGCCTGTCACAAGGGACGTGCTGCGCGCGGTGACCGACACCGGAGCGGGCACCGAGCACGTGGCCACGGCGACCGACGGCACCACCCCGGACGACGGCGAGATGCCCCCGGAGCTGGTCCCGCTGAACGAATTCCACGCGAGGAAGAGCGCTCCCGAGCTCGCCGACGTCCAGCCTCCCCCGCCGCCACCGCCGGAGTTGCCGCGTCCCGACTTCCACCAGATGCTCACCTCGCTGGGCGACCACCCTCAGCTGCTCCGGCGCCTCGGGCTGGTCCTGGACATCCTCCTGCCGGCCGACCGGCTCCCCGTCTCCTCGGGTGAGCGGTTCCTGACGGTCACCTCCCACTGGAAGCCCGCACTGGGGGACGACTCGCATGACGTGTCCCCACGCACGCGGTACGTCTTCCTCCCCGACCGGCGGGCCTTCGTGCCCGGCGCCCAGTCCCTCACGGCCGACGAACCGCTGGCACCGCCATCCCGTGGTCTGGTCGCGCTCCAGGGCAACTTCCACATCGAGCAGGCCGACATCGACGGCGCCGCGCTCAAGCTGTCGCCGGTGCCGTCGGACGCCAAGGGACTGTCCCCGGTACGGACCTATGGGATTTCGCTTGTCAGGGAGGGGCGTCTGGGCAGCCTCAGGGAGGAGTTCGACCGGGCGGCCCAGCACGAAGGTGACTTCACCCGAGCCCTCGCCCGGGACGGAGCCGCGGTTCAGGTGCCGGACCCGCCGTCCCCTGCAGCTGCCGCGCCGGATACCCAGGGCGCCCCGAGCCCCCCCGAGCTGGTGGCCGAGGACCTGGTACGCGGCCACCGGTTGGACGTCTGGGACAAGGATCAAGGGCGGTGGCTCTCACTGCACGAGCGTGATGTGGAGTATCGGCAGCCCAATGACGGTCCCGTCCTGCTGTCGGTATCCGACGAGGGTTTCTTTCAGGCCAACCTGGCCTCACCGCCGCCCGAGGCCCAGGACACCACCCTTTATGTACCCGAGCAACTGGTCACATGGGAGGGATGGTCGCTGTCCGCGCCGCACCTTGGCTTGGTGCTGGACATCGACGAGGGATCGGTCGAGGACGACAGGCCCCCCAACAGGCCGGTGGAGGTGAGCAACAGGGCGAAGACGGCACTTCCGCTGGAGATCACGGCCAAGGTGCGGCCCGGTTCGTTGCCCAGGCTGCGGTTCGGCCATGAGTACAGGGTGCGGCTGCGCACTGTTGATCTCGCGGGTAACGGCCTCGGGCCGGCCGAGGCCGATGCCCTGATGGGTGACAAGGGCCTGGCGCTTCCCGGCGGCGATGGGGGGCAGGTCTTTCAGAGGTTCGAGCCTGTGTTGGCACCCGCCGTGGCGCCCAGACTGCCGTTCGGGGAAGGCGCCTCGGCCTTCCGGCTGGTGATCCGGAGCAGCCCGGGGGACCGGCCGCCTGCGGCCGGCCCTGCGGGCAACGTGGTGAGGGTCGCCCTGGCGAACGTCCAGTTCGGCAAGGCCAACGAGGACGTCCGCGTCGTCCAGCAAGCTCTCATCAACCGAGGCCACCAGCTCGTGGGTGGCGCGGACGGCGTCTTCGGCCCGCAGACCAAGGCCGCCTACGCCGAAGAACAACGCGCCCAGGGCTTTTCGGGAGATGACGCGGACGGCAACCCCGGCTGTACTTCCCTGACCAAGCTGGGCAGCGAGAGCGGCTTCACCGTCGACTGCGGTGACGGGGGCGGTCCCCCGCCGGGCGTGACAGCCGAGCAGTACGCGGCGAACTTCAACAGCTCCCCGCTGGTGACCGAGGAAGGACACGTCCCGTACCAAGGGGTGGACGAGCGTCATGTGGTGGCGCCGAAGGCATCGCTGCGGTGCGTGGAGTGGCACGGACGGTTGGACGGAGCCATCGGCTCCACCGACCAGGGCGCCCAGGACGAGGTCTACGAGCTGGCCAAACGGGAGAGCGGCTCGCTGAACGACCCGTCCCAGCCGGATGTGCGACTGATGCCGATCGACTCGCCGGCGACGGATCCCAGGAACCCGGCGGTGACCGCCCTGCACACGGGCGAGTCGATCGAACTGCCGTACCTTCCCGATCCCCTCGCCACGGCAGCAGTTTTCCTGGACCTTCCGGGAATGCCCGCCGGGCAGCCCTTCACCGTCCCCTGGGGCGGCGAGGTCTGGCACCGTCCCAGATCCTTCAGGCTGAGGCTGGCCGAAGGAACCGCGCCGCCCGACTTCGACGAGGCATCCCGGGTACTGACGGTATCGCTGCCGAAGGGGGCCGTGGCGACCGTACGGCTGTGCTCCGGCATCGACTTCCACGAGAAGAACTTGGGTATGGCCTCGTGGTGCCGGGACGCGCTGGAGTCGACACCCCAGCTCGCGACGGGGGCGGACGCGACGGCGAGGACGGCGGAAGAGCTGCAGAGAACCGAGCGGGCGCTGGAACTGGCCGCCGCCGGCCGGCACTGGATGTTCACCCCCTGGCAGGAACTGACGCTCGTCCACGCGGTGCAAAGGCCGCTGAGGACACCGGTGCTGGACCTGTCGGCCCTGGGAACCCCACGCGGCCGCGACGAGACGGCCGAGCACCTCGCCGGTGAGATCGCGCTGGACGAGGCGAGTACGGACCGGATCGAGCTGGTCGCCGAGTGGACCGAGGTGACGGACGCCGGCCCCACGGGCCGCGACGCCCAGGAGATGACGGTCCCGGTGTTCGGCCTGCTGACGCCGAGAGTGGACCGGCAAGGCGTGCCCGGCACCGACCCCGCCGTCCTCCAGAACGGCACCCTGACCTTCAGCACCAAGGCGGCCGAGGACAAGTCGAAAGCGAACCAGGGCAAGATCCCGCCCGTACCCGAGAAGCACGAGTTCGGAGACACCAAACACCGCATGGTGAGCTACCGGCCGGTGGCCGGCAGCAAGTTCAGCGACTATTTCCCCCCGCGGTTCGCGGAGCCCGGCCAGAACGCGCTCACCGTTGAAGGTGACGCCAAGGAGCACTCGGTGCCGAGCAGCGCGCCGCCCACGGCGCCACGGCTGTTGTACTGCGTCCCCACCCTTGCCCTGGAGACCCTCGACGGACCGCCCGGTGCCATCGTCCAACGCCGACGCGGCAGCGGTATCCGGGTGTACCTGGACCGTCCCTGGTACTCCTCCGGAGACGGCGAACTGCTGGGCGTGGTCCTCGGAGAGCCACCGGGCGGCGATCCGAACTCCACCCGGGACGCGTGGGTCACTTTGATGGGCCGAGACCCCATCCACCGTTCCGCGTCCGTCGTCGCCCCGACCCCGGAGGTGTTCACCAACGCGGTGCGGCGATCCGGGAAGCTCACCCTGTCCACGCCTTCCGGTCCGCTCTCCGTCACCGTCGTGGGCTACACCCCGCAGTTCGAAAGGGACGACGAGAACGAGAAGGGCGGCTGCTGGTTCTGCGACCTGGACCTGAACACGGGGGACGCCTGCCTCCCGTTCGTCCGGCTCGCCCTGGTCCGCTTCCAGCCGGACTCGATCCCCGGAGCCGAGATCTCACAGGTCGTTCTCGCCGACCTGGTGCGCACCCTGCCCGACCGGGAGCTGACAGTCCGGCCCGGCGAGGTGCTGTCGGTCAGCGTCACCGGCCCTTCCTGGGACCCCACCGGATCGTCTCCGCCGCACATCACCGCCACGCTCCAGCGCCGGCACGACGTCGTCACCGACAAGGACCTCGGCTGGGTCACGCTCGGGGACACGGCGGTCGCTCTCAAGTCGGTCGACGCCGAGTCCTCCCGCAGACCCTTCTACACGGGCCAGGTCCCGGTACCGCCCGGGCTGCGCGGGGTGCCCCTGCGTTTGCTGGTCGTCGAGACCGAGGACCTCCCGGACGGTAGCCCCACCGCGGCTACGGCCCCGGGGCCGGTGGTCTACTGCGACGCCGTCGACCTACCGCCACTGCAGGACGGCCCTGGGGGAGGCCCCCATGACGGGCACGATGGCGATGGCGGGCACGACGGCCATGACGGGCACGACGGGCACGATGACGGCCACGACGGCGATGATGACCACGATGGGCACGATGGCAATGGCGGCCATGACGACCACGACGGTCACCATGGGGCGGGCGGCCACGATGACCATCACGGGTGAGGCGATCACGTCCCCACGGAGCTGGAGGCCGGTACGGCCGCCCGGTACGGCCGCGGTCCTCGGGACCGCCGACGGCAGGACCGCCTACGACGGATCGCCGACTGAGGGCGTCAGGCCGCTGGGCGGGTCGTCGGGGCCGGTCCGGGGGCCGGAGCTGTCCTCCGTCATCCGTAGCTTTGCCGCAGCCGTTTGGGCGGCATCGGAAGGTGAGGCTGTCCGCAGCGCCGTGGCAAGCTGCGGGTCCGCCGGAGTGATCGCCGCGTTGGCGCCCGCGCTTCTCAGGTACCGCTTGTCCACCTCGGCGGTGACGACCCTCGCACCGCCGACCCCGGTCAAAGCCGCGCCCACCAGGGCGGTGACCGTCAGGCTCACCGGAGGCTCGCCGAGCGGACGCGATCCCAGGAGTACGGCCTCCTTGAGAGGACCGTACAGACCCCAGGTGACCACTGCCGCGAAGGAACCCAGCAGCGCGTTGCCCAGGAAACCCGGCTGCAGAATCCCCGCTTTCTCCCTCGGGAGGACCAGTTCACTGTCACTCAGCAGGGCATTGACAACGCCTCCTAGCGCGCCCGCCGCGGCCACGCATCCGAGGATCGCCCAAACGGGGGCGCCGGCGCAGCGAGGTGCCCGAACATGCGAACCCCAATCGACCAGGAGCGGAGCATGGTGATCTCATCGTCCATGTGAAATCTCGGGGTTTCCAGCCGGGTGCGATACACGGATCAGGATGCGGCTTCGCTGCATTCCCGAGGCCGGCCTGTTTCTAAGCCCCCTGGAGCGTGGGCGGTAGCCTGACAGCAGGTGGACCAAGTAGAGGCATCCTCCACCGTCTCGGCGATGCGGCTGGCCAGGTCCTCCCACGGACGCGGAGCGACGACCGGCACGTCGGCCGCTCGGGCCTGTGCGGCGAGCCACCGGCCGTACAGCACGCTGACGCGTGCGCGATGGCGCTGTGGTCCGGCCTCCGGCTCCCGGCGCAGGTAATTGGCCGTCACCTGCCCCTCGTCGTCCTCGTGGAGGAAGACGGCACGGACCGGACCATTGGGCGTCGCAGGTCCGGGCAGGACGTAGTCCCCTTCCAGGATCACCGGGGTGTCGGTGCCCACATGGTTGGCCACCACCGCCTCGATCGCCGGCGCCAGCGCCTTGGCGATCGCGATCTGCCGCTCGACCACCGACTCGGGCGTCCGGCGGGCGGCCTCCGGGTGAGTGCGCCAGAAGTGGACCTCCGGAAGGTGCTCGGGCAGTGTCACCGCAAGGAGGGCCTCCACGATGTCGTCGACCTCCACGACGGGGACGTCGTACCGTCGTGCCAATGCCCGCCCGACACCGGTCTTCCCCATCCCCGACGCGCCCCCGACGATGAGCACCCGCCAGTCGGGAAGATTCCGCACCTCATCCGTACCGTCCACGCGGGCAGAGTACTGCAGCCGCTTCTTTCACCTGGGCCACACCAGCCGCAGCGGTTCCCGTTCGGGGAACGGTCGCGGGCGTGCCACGCCCCCCCGCCGGAAGGCTCCGGCAGGGGCCCCGATGGGGATGGGGACCCGACCTCGTGGTGGCGACGGCCGGGCCGGGCGGGGGCGCCGCCCGGCCCGGGGATGCCCGGACAGACGGTGGCGCGGTGCCCGCCAACGTCACGCTCCTCGCGCCCCCGGCAGCCAGCCCGAAGGGCACTGTGTATCTGCGCTACGGGCTCGCCGACGGCACTCCCGCGACGGGGGACATGAGCGCACCCGATCGCGGTGTCGGGCGCGACGGCTGAAGCCACCTGGCGCCGGGTGTGTCCGTGCGGCTGAGGAAAGTCGGAGCCGTCCCGGCTCAGGGGTGGTTCGTCGCAACCGGAGGGATCATCACTGTCGCGGACGGAGCGGCGCGACGACTTGCGTTGAAGCTGGTCCGCGAGGGGGCAGGTTGACTCAGTCGATCAGGCTGTCCAGTTGGCGGGCCAGCAACTCCACGGCTTCCGTCGCCGCGTCCCGATCCCCGTCGATGCCGAGCTGCAGCAGCGCACCGTCCAAGGTGGCGGAAGCGAGGCGGGCGGCGCTCGGCGCGATGGCGGGAGACATGCCTGCTTCGACGAGCCACTGCTCCGCAGTGTGAAGGTAGGACGACGCGGCCGGCGCCAGCTGCTCGCGCCACAGCTCGTCCGTGCCTGCCAGCGAGGCCGCTTCCAGGTACAACCGCAGAGCCACGCGAACCCCGGGTTCCGCGAACGTCTGCCACAGCACACGTACCAGATCGGACGGCCTGGTGGCCTGCCGTCCCTGCCACACGGTGGCAAGGTCGGCGAATGCCCGGTCCAGCAGGGCCACCACCAGCCCCTCGCGACTGCCGAAGTGGTACACGAGCATCCGGTCGCTGGTGCCCAACGCGGCAGCGAGGGGCCGCAGGGTGAGCGTCGCAAGACCGTGTTCCCCGACGTAGTGCATGGCCGCGCTCAGCAGCTCCTCACGACGGGACACGCGATTTCTCCTTCTGAGGCATGTAGCGTATGTAGCGATCGCTACATACTACGGGAACTGCGAGGTGCGGCTCGATGGAGAAGCGACGGCTGGCGCACGTGTGGCCCGAGACAGTGGGGGCCTTTGTGATCTGGGTAGCCGCCTCGGCGGGAGTCACGGCCCTGGCGCCCACGCTCGCGGGCGCCCCGACCGCACCGGCCGCGGCGGCGGTCGTGGCCGCCTTCACGGGCATGGGTGCCCTGGTCGGCCGACTCCTCCCGGCTGGATACGGAGTTCGTCTCGGTGTCGCCGTCGTGATCGTCGGCCAACTCCTCGACGTCGTCCTCGTCCTGGCATTCGACGGGCTCTATCCACGGACCGACGAGGGCGGCAACGGGCGTGTTCTGCTGCTTCTCCTGGCCGGGTACGCCGGATTCCTGCTGGGCGCACTCGCGGGCGACCGCTCCTTCGGGGTGGACACGGCTGCGGCGCCGTCCGAATGAACCGCCTCGTGGACCGGAGCCGCCGCTGTCCATGCCGAGGTCGGCTCTCCGGACGTCGACCGGCGGCCGACCATCCGGAGGAAGGCATGTCCATGGCCATGTACCTGTGCGCGGAATCGTTCCGTCGTGCGGTTGCGTCACAGGGCACGCAATAGTGATATCGGCGCGCACCGCGCCCAAGTCCACCGTTTGCCAGGCGAGTCCGCTCACCCCCGGGTGCCCCGACGTCGTGATCACGTGGGCCGCATCACGATCGCCCCGCCCGTGAACGGACGTTCCGGGAGGCGGGCTTCCGGCTCACAGGTCCAGCGTCGACTCATCGGCCACCAGCTGATCACCGGTCTCGCGGCCCTGGTTACAGTCCCTTCATGACAAGTCACCCCTTGGACGGCAACGGTCATGACACGGCCGTGGTCGTCGCCCACGAGATCTACGGAGTCAACGAGCACATCGACGGCGTCGCCGAGATGCTTCGCCCGTACCGCTGCGATGTCTTCACACCCAGCTTCCTTCCGTCGGGCGTCGTGTACGCCCGCGAGGACGAGCCCAGGGCGTACCGAGAATTCACGCGGGCCCCAGGCGTGGTGGGCATGGGCAACGCACTCGCGCAGTACACCGAGGGCCTTCGTGAGCGCTATCGCAGGGTGCTCTGCATCGGTTTCAGCGTCGGAGCCACCAGCACCTGGCTCGCGTCGGGGACCGGTGCTGTGGACGGCGCAGTGTGCTTCTACGGATCCCGGATCCGCGACCACCTGGACGTCCAACCGACTGCCCCGTGCCTCGTCATCTTCGCCGAGCAGGAGCCCAGCTTCTCGGTGCCGGCTGTCACCGAACGCCTGGCGGGCCGAAAGGGTGTCGTGACGGAGGTGCACCCCTGCCGGCACGGCTTCTGCGACCCCGGCAGTCCTCACTATTCCGCCGGGCACAGCCGTAAGGCGTGGACCTCGGCCACCCGATTCCTGGGGCTGCCCCGCTGAGGAGGGCCCCCTCCGGGAGGCACGCCCCGTACAACACCGATGGGCGTGCAACAACTCAAAATGCCTCGGCTCTGCCGGTCGTTGTGGCTCACGTACGGGATCTTGAGACCACGATCAGCCCGTGGCAGGCTCATGTCGCATGATCGATGCATTCGCGAAAGACAACCTGCACGGGAGACTGCGGCGGGACCGCAAGGCGCTGCTCTGGAAACTCGATGACTTGTCCGAATATGACGCCCGCCGACCTTTGACAGCGACCGGGACCAACCTCCTCGGCTTGGTCAAACACGTGGCCACTGTGGAGGCCAGGTACTTCGGCGAGGTCTTCGACCGCCCTTCTCCGGAACCGCTGCCCCGGTGGCAGGACTCCGACGGCAGCGATCTGTGGGCGACCGAGGACGAGACCCGCGATCAGATCATCGGGTTCTACCGGCGCACGTGGGAACACTCGGACGCGACGATCAACGAGCTTCCCCTCGCTGCCCCCGGCCACGTGCCGTGGTGGCCGGAACCTTGTCCCAACACGAACCTGTTCGCCGTCATGGTCCATGTCCTCGGCGAGACCACTCGGCATGCCGGGCACGCCGACATCCTGCGCGAGGGCCTCGACGGCCGGACCGGGCTGCGCGCCGAACACGAGAAGCGGATCGACGAGGAAGCCCGTGCAGCCTACTGCGCGAAGATCGAGCAGGCCGCCAGGTCGGCCGCACCAATCAAGGCTCCGAGCCGGCCAGAGGGTGTCTGAGAAGCCCTCTGATGGCGTGGGGGCAATCCCAGCGGATCCGCGAAGGGGCTCAGGCCGGGT
>NZ_JBTOLC010000059.1:0-29906 GCF_054551825.1 Streptomyces sp. L500 | reverse complement strand
TACCACGCCATCATCGGCACCCTGGAGCAGGTCGGCATCGCCACCGCCATCGCGGCCCCCATCGGCCTGCTGACGGCGATCTACCTGGTCGAGTACGGCCGCGGCAAGCTCGCGAAGGCCGTCACCTTCTTCGTCGACGTCATGACGGGCATCCCGTCGATCGTCGCGGGCCTGTTCGTCCTCAGCTTCTGGATCCTGATGATGGACAACGGCTACTCCGGCTTCGCCGGGTCGATGGCCCTGGCCATCCTGATGATGCCGGTCGTCGTCCGCTCCACGGAGGAGATGCTCAAGCTCGTCCCCAACGAGCTGCGCGAGGCCTCCTACGCCCTGGGCGTGCCCAAGTGGCGCACGATCCTCAAGGTGGTCCTGCCCACCGCGATCGGCGGCATCGCCACCGGTGTGATGCTCTCGGTCGCCCGGATCGCCGGTGAGTCCGCCCCGATCGTCCTCCTGGTCTTCGGCTCCCAGGTGATCAACAACAACCCCTTCGAAGGCGCCCAGTCCTCGCTGCCGTACTACATCTACGAGCAGTGGGCGGCCGGCAACGAGGCCAGCTACGACCGCGCCTGGGCCGCGGCGCTGGTCCTCATCGCCTTCGTCATGATCCTCAACCTGGTGGCCAGGGGCATCGCCCGCTGGAAGGCCCCCAAGGCCGGCCGCTGACGCGGACGCGTTTTTACGAAAGAAGTAGTGATCCCCATGGCCAAGCGAATCGACGTCAGCGGCCTGAACGCCTACTACGGCACCCACAAGGCCATCGAGGACATCTCGATGACCGTGGAGCCCCGCTCCGTGACGGCCTTCATCGGCCCCTCCGGCTGCGGCAAGTCCACCTTCCTGCGCACCCTCAACCGGATGCACGAGGTCACCCTCGGCGGCCGGGTCGAGGGCAAGGTGATGCTGGACGACGAGAACCTGTACGGCTCCGGGGTCGACCCGGTGGCCGTGCGCCGCACGGTCGGCATGGTCTTCCAGCGCCCTAACCCCTTCCCGACCATGTCCATCTACGAGAACGTGGTCGCCGGCGTCCGCCTCAACGGCGGCCAGTACCGCAAGTCCGAGCTGGACGGGATCGTGGAGAAGTCCCTCAAGGGCGCCAACCTCTGGAACGAGGTCAAGGACCGCCTCAACAAGCCGGGCGCCGGCCTCTCCGGCGGTCAGCAGCAGCGGCTGTGCATCGCCCGGGCCATCGCGGTCGAGCCGCAGGTCCTGCTGATGGACGAGCCCTGCTCGGCGCTCGACCCGATCTCCACGCTCGCCATCGAGGACCTCATCGGCGAGCTGAAGGAACGCTTCACGATCGTCATCGTGACCCACAACATGCAGCAGGCGGCCCGGGTCTCCGACCGCACCGCCTTCTTCAACCTGGCGGGCGTCGGCCAGCCGGGCAAGCTGATCGAGATCGACGACACGGAGCGCATCTTCTCCAACCCGTCGGTCCAGGCCACGGAGGACTACATCTCGGGCCGCTTCGGGTAAGCCGAGCGCCCCGAAGGGGCGCGGGGCTGTGTTCTCCGGGGGAAACCCCCGGACCCCCGGGCGCGATCAACCACGTACAACCCGCACCCGCACACAAGCCGCCTCGCGGTGCTGCATGGCGGTGCCACCGCAAGGCAAAGGCCCGCCCCCCTGTTCGTACCAGGGGGGCGGGCCCTTTTCATCCGGCGAAGGGGTCACCCGAACGCGAGGTTGACCACCCAGTAAGCCAGCGCAGCGACGAGCGCCGCGGCCGGCATCGTGATGAACCAGCCGAGAATGATGTTCTTGGCCACACCCCACCGCACCGCGTTGACCCGCTTCGTCGCACCCACGCCCATGATGGCCGAGGTGATGACGTGCGTCGTCGAGATCGGCGCGTGGAACATGAACGCGGTCGTGAACATCACGGACGCGCCGGTCGTCTCCGCCGCGAAACCCTGCGGCGGGTCCAGCTCGATGATCTTCCGGCCCAGCGTCCGCATGATGCGCCAGCCACCCGCGTACGTACCCAGCGAGAGCATGATCGCGCAGGCGAGCTTGACCCACACCGGGATCGCGTCGCCCTTGCTCTGCACGTCGCCGATGACCAGGGCCATCATCACGATGCCCATGGTCTTCTGGGCGTCCTGCAGACCGTGGCCGAGCGCCATGCCGGCGGCCGAGACGGTCTGCGCGATGCGGAAGCCGCGCTTGGCCTTGTGCGGGTTGGCCCGGCGGAACATCCACATGATCGCGACCATCACCAGATAGCCGAGGATCAGGCCGACGAACGGCGAGAGGAACATCGGGACGACGATCTTGTCGATGACGCCCGTCCAGATGACGGTCGTGCCGCCCGCGAGCGCCGCGCCCACCATGCCGCCGAAGAGGGCGTGCGAGGAGGACGAGGGCAGACCGAAGTACCAGGTGATCAGGTTCCAGGCGATCGCGCCGATGAGGGCCGCGAAGAGGATGCCCATCCCCTTGTCGCCCGTCGGCGTCTCGATCAGGCCCTCGCTGACCGTCTTGGCCACGCCGCTGCCCAGGAAGGCACCGGCGAGGTTCATCACGGCCGCCATCGCGAGGGCCGCGCGCGGGGTCAGCGCCCGCGTGGAGACCGAGGTGGCGATGGCGTTCGCGGAGTCGTGGAAGCCGTTCGTATAGGTGAATCCGAGCGCGACCGCGATGGTCACGACAAGTGCAAACGTATCCACCGGAGGTCAGGACTCCTTGACCGCGATGGTCTCGACGGTGTTCGCCACGTGCTCGAACGCGTCGGCGGCCTCCTCGAGCACATCCACGATCTGCTTGAGCTTGAGCACCTCGATGGCGTCGTACTTGCCGTTGAAGAGGTGCGCGAGCAGCTTGCGGTGGATCTGGTCGGCCTGGTTCTCGAGGCGGTTGACCTCGATCCAGTACTCGGTCAGGTTGGTCATCGTCCGCAGGTTCGGCATCGCCTCGGCGGTCAGCTCCGCCGCCCGCGCGAGGACCTCGATCTGCTGCTCGACGCCCTTCGGCAGCTCCTCGACCTGGTAGAGGACGACCAGATCGACGGCCTCCTCCATGAAGTCCATGATGTCGTCGAGCGAACCGGCGAGAGAGTAGATGTCCTCGCGGTCGAACGGCGTGATGAAGGAGGAGTTCAGCTGGTGGAAGATCGCGTGGGTCGCGTCATCCCCGGCGTGCTCCGCTGCCCGCATCCGTTCGGCGATCTCGGCCCGGGCGGAGGCATCCGCTCCGAGCAGTTCCATCAGGAGCTTGGAGCCCGTGACGATGTTGTCCGCGGAGGCGGCGAACATGTCGTAGAAGCTCGTCTCCCTGGGGGTCAGACGAAAGCGCACGTGGGATCCTCGGGGTGCAGCGGATTCGGTCTCGTTGATGCTAGGCGCATCATCCGGCCACAGCTAACTGGCATTCCCTCAGTGTCGCCCATCGGGCAGAGTGCTCATGAAGGCGGTACGGGCCTCCGGCGGTGAATTTGGGTACGATATACCCGCTGGGGGTATACAAACGGGTGAGGAACGGCAGGACGCCGACAAGCGTGACATCATCCCGCACCCCGCTGATGACCAGCGCGGACGCGTCGGCGGAACGCCGGAGGACGCCATGACGGCCAGGGAGGCCACAGTGACCAGTGCCACTGAACCGGTCGGGGCGCCCTGCCACGGCGACGAGGCCCCTGCGGGCCCGCACGGCTACAGCAAGCAGAAGGACCAGCACCTCAAGCGGCTGCGCCGGATCGAGGGCCAGATCCGCGGCCTCCAGCGCATGGTCGAGGAGGACGTCTACTGCATCGACATACTCACGCAGGTGTCGGCGAGCACCAAGGCCCTCCAGTCCTTCGCCCTCCAGCTCCTCCAGGAGCACCTCCGCCACTGCGTGGCCGACGCGGCCCTCAAGGGCGGCTCGGAGATCGACGCGAAGGTGGAGGAGGCCAGCGCCGCCATCGCGCGGCTACTGCGCACCTGACGCCTTGGCGGGGTTGGCGGAGCCGCCGGGATTCCCTGGCTCCGTCCGCCGCACGGGCCGGACGACGCGGAGAACCTCATCGATCCGGTCGACGCTGAGCCGCTCCTCGTCCGCCATGGACGCCGCGATCATCAATTCACCGTAGAGATCGATCTCGATGAGGGCCACGGGGTCCGGCCCGCCGCACAAACCGCGTCGCGGAACCACGCGATTCACCTCCTCGGGTCCTCGGGGCTTCGGGACTCACCGGCCTGGGCCGTCAGGTCACCGCTTTCCAGCGTAGTGATCGGTACACACACCGCGCATGGCACAGATGGACCATTTCCATGGCCAACCATGTCCTCCCGCGTTATTTCTGTGGCGAAGCGACCGTGCCCGCATAGATTTCGGCGGGCGCGGGAAGCCAGATGTCCGGCCGGAATCCAAAGGAGCCGAGCTCGACGGTCGACACCACCGTCATCGGGGTGGCCGGCGCCGCGCTCTGCCGCTGGTAGGCGGGCGCCCCGGGAAGGCCCGCGCCGGGTGAACCGCCCGGGGAGCCGCCGTCCGACGAGCCTCCGACCGACGGGCCCCCGACCGATGAGCCACCGGGAGAGAACGTCGCGGGGGCCGTGGCGATCCCCGTCCCGCTCACCGGGCCACGCGTCTCGCCCACCGGCGCGCGTCCGCCGGCCCGTGCGTCCCGCGCCCCGACCCCGAAGCGGTACCGCAGCACCCGCGGCCGTCCCGCCTCGTCGAGATAGGCGTCGAACGCGACCGTCCCACTGGAGAACCCTTTCGCCGCGGCTGCCAGCGCGGCCCGGTCCCGTTCGGGCGCGGCGCGCGCGGCCCGGTCCAGATCGATCGTCCCCCAGTAGTGCCCCACGCGCGTGTCGCCGATCCACTCGTCCCGTACGTACGCCACCTCGCGCGCCCCGCCGAGCAGCTCGGCCGCCGCGAGGGGGTCGGTGGCACCGCTCGTGAGCAGGTCGCCGTCCGGGAGGGCACCCGTGTCGAGCCGGACCCATTTGCCGGCGGGAACACCCGCGCCCCGGTTCTTCATATACAGCGCGCCCGGCGTGAAGACCTCCGTGATCGCCCTGCGGCCGACGCTCCCGTCGGCACCCTCGGGCAGCGTCACGGTGAGCCGCCCCGCCGGGCGGGCGAAGTCGTAGCCGCCCTTGCCCCGGATCGTCAGCCGCGTCCCGCCGCTGACGGTCTCCATGGACGTCCGCACCCTGGCGCCCCCGGCCCGGACCAGGGCCTCGGGGGCGTGCCGCACGACGGCGAGCGCCCGCGCGGGATCCACTCCCACCGGGCCCTCCAGCTGCGCCTGCCGGACCTGACCGCTCGCCGCGTGCCACAGGCCCTTGCCGTCCTGGCCCCGCTCGGCGGGCCCGCCCTGTTCGGCGCAGCCGGAGACGGCGAACACCCCGAGGGCGATGCCGCCCGCCAGCGCGGTGGCGACGATCGCGCCTCCGCGTCTGCGTCCCTGCACCGCCATGGCTGTAAGCCCCCTGCCGCACGCTAGTGGAACCCGCTTCTTCCAACGACCGCCCCGGGGCGGTCGTCACGGCCGGGTAGCGTGGTCACGTGTCCGATCCCGCTGACCACATCATCAGTACGAGCGAACGGGGCTCGTTCTGCACGGCTCGCTGCACCTGCGGCTGGTACGGCCCGGCCCGCCGAGCCCGCTCCTTGGCGAGAGCGGACGCGGAGGATCACGTCGTGACGGCGAAAATCAGCCCGTCCGGCGTTTGAGGACCGGGGGTCCGGGGGCGGAGCCCCCGGGAAACGGTGAAAGGGCGGGGCTGGGGCGACGCTAAGCGGCGAGGTCCCGATCGTGCGCCCGCACGTCGTGCCCGGGCGCCACCGCCGCGGCCGGCGCGACAGCCGAATCCGCACCGGCACCCGCCGCCCCCGCCCGCACGAGCCACCCGCACCGCGTCCCCGCGACCCACCGCGTCAACGGCGTGAGCAGCATCATCGCCAGCGGGGCGAGAAGCAGCGTGACGGCCGTCCCGAGCGCCAGCCCACCGACGACGTCCGTTGGGTAATGCACGCCCATATAAACCCGGCAGAATCCCTCAAGCAGGGCGAGCCCGATGCCGATGAGCCCGTACTTCCGGTTGGCCACGAACAGTCCGACGCCGAGCGCCATCGTGAGCGTGGCGTGGTCGCTGACGAAGGAGAAGTCCGTCTTCCCCTTGACCAGCACCTCCAGGCCCTGGTGGTCGAGGAAGGGCCGGGGCCGGCGGACGAATCCCCGGATGGGCACGTTGATCAGCAGGGCGATCCCGGCCGCCAGCGGCGACCACAGCAGAGCGGCCGTCCCTGCCGGTGCGTCCTTGCTCTTGCGAACGCTCCACCAGGCGCACAGCATCAGCACGGCGAGGCCGAAGAGGATGCCGTATTCGCCGAGGAACTCCATGGCGCGGTCGGCCCAGTTGGGTGCGCCCTTGGCGATGCCGTTGATGTCGTAGAGCAGGCTGACGTCGGGGTTGGTCTCACCTCCGGCCAGCACGGCCACTGGCATGGAGTCTCCCGTCACGAGTCCAGCCATCGCCGCCGCCCCTATCTGTCGCCCGACACCACGCCCAGCCACCGACCCCCGTGGTCCGTGCGCCGCAGCTCGCGGCGCTGCTTTCCCACTCCAATGGAACGCCTGGCTCCGGCCCGCCGTTCCACTCTCCACCCAATGATCACCTGGACGTTATCGAAGGGTGACCCATAGCCCCAGCTCAGGGGTGAGGTTCACGGGAAGTTCAAGCCATTCCCGCCCTGATGCGGCATCACACACCACCACGTCGATCTGAGGAGGGCTCAGGACTTCCTCCCCGCCGCCCCCTGCGCGGCGGGGAGCGCCTTCGCCCCGTCCGCGGTGACCCGAGTGGCGCCGATGTAGTCCGGCTGCGAGTCGATCTTCTCGAACCGGATCACGGCGCCCGTCCGCGGCGCGTGGATCATGTATCCGCCGCCCACATACAGCCCGACATGATGAATGCTGCGCGGATCGTTCAGATCGTTCGCATAGAACACGAGATCTCCCGGCAGCAGCTCGTCCCGCTTGGGGTGCGGCCCGGCGTTCCACTGGTCGTTCGCCACGCGCGGCAGCTCGATCCCGACCGAGGCGTACGCGGCCTTGGTCAGCCCGGAGCAGTCGAAGCGGCCGTTGTCCTCGGGCCCGCCGTCACCGCCCCAGAGGTACGGGGTGCCGAGCTTCTCCTGGGCGTAGTAGATGGCCCCGGCCGCCTGCTGCGAGGGCGCCACCCGGCCGACCGGCCGGGCGAAGCTCTTCTCCAGGCTGCGGATGGACTTCACATAGCCCTGCGTCTCGCTGATGGCGGGGACGCCGCCGGCCTTGATGACGCGGTACGGGCCGGCGTTGTAGGCGGCCAGCATGTTGTCCGTGATGTCACCGGCCACACCCTTTACGTCCTTGGACAGCTGGCAGTCGTAGGAGGCGGCCGACGGAATGGCATCCGCCGGATCCCAGATGTCCTTCTTGCCGTCGCCGTTGCCGTCGATGCCCTCGGTGTCCCACGTCTCCTGGATGAACTGGGCGATCCCCATGGCGGCGGCGGGGCTCTTGGCCGTCGGGTCCCAGTTGCTCTCGGTGTAGAGCTGGGCGGCCAGCACGGCGGGGTTGAGGGCGGGACAGAGATTGCCCCACTTGGCCACGAGCGCCTGGTACTGCTCGGGCACGGCGCCCTTGGCGAGCCCGACCGTGCCGCCCTTCCCCAGGCCGGTGATGTTCCCGGCGGCCACGTACACCCCGACAACGAGCAGCCCGATGAAACTCAGGCACATCGCGATGCCGACACCCACGCCCACCCAGAGCTTCCGCACCCGTCAACCTTCCCCCAAGGCAGGCCCCTTGCACTGCCGTTTCCGAAATATCGTGCGGATCCCAGCGCTCCGCCGCTTCCCGGACTCGCTACTTGGCGGTGAAGCCGTAACAGCCGATGCTCGCGTACTCCTTCTCGCTCCTGACGTGTTCGAAGAGCACCGTCCAGTCGCCGGGGTCATTGCTGACGGGGATCGGCTGCGCGTACGGCTTCCCGCTCACGTACTGCTGGAAGTCGTCGGGGTAGGTCAGCTCCTTGGAGTCGGATCCCCAACCGCCGGACCCCTTGGGGGCGATGTCGACGGGCTTGCTGGTGTAACCCAGGCCGAGGTTGTTCTGGCGCAGTCCCGAGAGCGGCTTGCCGGTCGACGAATCGATCTCGTGGGGAGGTTTGACGGCGACCGAGACGTAGAAGGGCGACTTGATCCGGTCGGGGCTGGCGTACTTGAACCGGAAACTGATCTTCACCTTGCCGGACATCACTCGGACCTCCGGGTTCACCGCATCGGACACGGAGGACTGGAACTGCCCGTCGACCCGCTCCTCGGAGGGAAGGTTGCACGACCCCTCGCCGTAGAGGGCGCCTTCCTTCGCCGTCCAGTAATCGCGGTTGGGGTTGGTCGCCTCGACGTACGCGGGCTCCTTCCCGCTCCCACTGCCGCTGCCGCTGCCCGTGTCGGAGGCGGGAGGGCCCGACGGACCCGAGGGCGAACCGGACGCGGCCGGGGAGGAGGCAGGGGAGGCGGCCGCCTTCCCCAGCGCCTTGTCATCTCCCCCCTTCGCGTCGTCGCCCAGCGACTGGACGGCGAGCGCCGCGACGACGCCGAGCGCGACGGAGGCGGCGCCGACGGTCAGCCACAGCTTCGTCCGAGGACGCGACGCGGCCGTCTCCGGCACCGCTCCCGGCGCCACTCCCGGCACCAACGTGGGCACGTACGCGGCGGAAGGCGCGGGCGTCCCGCCGCCCACCGCCGTCAGCTCCCGGTACACCGGATCGTCGACGAGCGCCGAACGCACCCCGCACCGCGCGATGATCCGTGCGAGATCCGGCCGTTTGCCCGGATCGCCCGCGACGCAGTCCCGGATCAGCTCCGCGAGCGCCGGCTCCACACCGGCCACGTCCACCTCACCGTGGACGACCCGGTATGTCACGGACTCCAGCGAACCCTCGCCGTAGGGCGGCCGTCCGGTCGCCACGACGGCCATGGTGGCGCCGAGCGCGAAGACGTCGGCGGCGGCGCTGACGTCGTTCCGCGTGATGATCTCGGGCGCGGTGTACCCGGGCGTGCCCGGCGCGGCACCGGCCTGGGTGAGCGCGGTCTGCTCGGCGCCGCGTGCGATGCCGAAGTCGATGAGCTTGGGCCCGACGGCCGAGAGGATGACGTTGTGCGGCTTCAGATCACGGTGGAGCACCCCGTGCTCGTGCACATGGGAGAGCGCCTCCGCGAGCGCCGCGAACAGCCGCAGACAGGTGTCGGCGGGCAGCGGCCCGCGCGCCCGTACCGCCTCCACGAGGGTCGGCCCGGGCACGTATTCGGTGGCGAGCCAGTACGGGGTCGCCTCGAGCGAGGCGTCGATCAGGTTGGCGGTGTACGCGCTGCGCACGGCGCGCACGGTCTCCACTTCCCGGCGGAACCGCGCCAGCGCCTCGGGCGACTCGGCGAAGTCCTCCCGGATCACCTTGATCGCCACCTGCCGCCCACCGGGCGACCGCCCCAGATACACCTGCCCCATCCCGCCGGCACCGAGCCGGGCGAGAACGGTGTGCACACCGATGCTTGCGGGGTCCTGATCTCGTAGCGCTTCCACGAGGTGAGACTGTGCCACATCTCGGCATGTCCCTGATCATTGAGCAACCTGTGCTGGTGTTGCCGCCGCGACGCGGAACCAGACGGCCTTCCCGGGACCGCTCCCGTGCCGGCACACACCCCAATGCGTGGCACAGGCCCGAACGAGCGCCAGCCCACGGCCGCTCTCCCCGCCAACGGGCCACGCCCGCTCGTGCGGCGTTCCGGGCGCGTAGTCCCGCACGAGCACGAGCAGGGCGCCGCCGTACATCCACTTCGCGTAGACGGTGACGAGGGCCGTGCAGGAGCTGCCGCGGCAGGCGTTGACGGCGTTGGTGACGACTTCGGAGGTGAGCAGAAGCGTGTCGTCGACGAGGTCGTCGCGGTGAGCGGCGACAAGGAGGCCGCGTACGGCAGCGCGCACCTCACGGACGAGGCTCGGGACGGGGAGGAAACCGAGGGAGAAGTCGGGACGGATGGGGACGACGGTGGTGATGGGACACATGGCGTGACTCCTGGGCTTCACCGATTGCCGGATGCCCTCTTGGACGGCGGATCGCGGTGGCATTGCCGGGCACGCATACGGGGCGCGGATGGGCACGCATGCGGACGCGGTGCACTTCCGGCTTATGGGCCGGGGAGGGCGGGTCGGGTTCGACGGTAGGGAAGATGGTTTATAGCCCTCAACCATTTCGCTTGGATTGACCCCAACGAGTGGCCCAGGCCGACTCCCAGCGGGCAGACTGCCCAACATCACGAGGAGGAGCCCATGGGACTACGCCCCAACCCGACGCAACGACAACGGCGTTTGGGCATCGAACTTCGCAAGCTCCGCGACGCCAGCGGCATGAACGCCGCTACCGCGGGAGCCATCGCGGGGCTCGGCCCGCAGCACCTTGGCCACATCGAGACAGGACGAACAGGTATTCCTGAAGCGAAACTGCGCGCCCTACTTCGCGGCTATGGTTGCGAGCACCAAACCAAAGTTGAGGCACTCGTCGCCATGAGCGAGTCATCAGGCAAGGGCTGGTGGTCGAACTACCGGAAGTCGGTGATCCCGCAGGCGTCCCGGGACCTGGTGGAGCTTGAGTCCTACTCGGCAGCCCACCGAACGTTTCAGTGGGTACACATCCCCGGCCTGCTTCAGACGACCGACTACATGCGCACTCTCTTCAAGGGAGCGCAGCCGGACGCTTCCCCTGCGGAGATCGACAAGTTCGTGGAGTTCCGCACCAACCGCCAGCGAGTCCTGGACGGTGACTCGCCCATCACCCTCCACGCGGTCATCCACGAAGCCGCCCTGCGCATGCGATTCGCAAACGCCAGCATCATGCGCCGCCAGATCGAACACCTCACTTCGATGGCGCGCCTGCCGCATGTTCAGATCCAGATCCTTCCGTTCGAAACCACTGCATACCCAGCCGGGTTCGGCGCGCCGTTCGTCCTCTTCGACCACGCCGTGCCGGAGCTCAGCACAACCTACGTAGAGCAGCCGGTCGCCTCGCCCTTCATCACCGATCAAGCCCGGTATGCGACGTTCGCGGAGACCTTCGAAGGGCTGACTGCGGCGGCGCTGCCACCGATTGACCTCGACCCCGAACCTGAGTTCTATAAGAAGAGGGAATCCCTCTCGCTGATCCAGCACGTTCTCTACACCCTGTGAAAGGCCATCGGTGCCCGATCTCAAGTGGCGGAAGTCAAGCTTCAGTGCGGGCGGCGCCGCCGACGAGTGCATAGAGCTGGCCGCAAGCGACGACACGACCACCGTCCACCTCCGCGAGAGCGACAACCCAACCGTCGCACTCCCCCTATCCCCCCGCACACTGCGGGCACTCATCCGCTACTCACGGGCGACCACCTGACGGCCAACACGCCTGAGTACGAATACTCATGCGCACCCCCTCACGCTCAGTGATAGAAAGATTGACCGTGCGTCGGACGCACGTGCGGAGCACGGGGGCGCCGCAAACCGGGCGCTGACGCGCAAGGGAATCGTTTCTCAGGGGAGGGGCAGGCGCCGCCATGTCCAGGTGGGACATCAAGCCCGACGGCGTACGCGACGTGGTCGCCAGGACGGCCGAGGTCGCGGGCAAACTGGCGAACCAGGCCAACTCATACGTCGGCCACATCGAGTCCGCCGCAGGTCACGCCGGCCGCCTGGCGGGCCCGTGCGACACGGGCGAGGGCCTCGTCGGCCTCGCGCTCAAGGCCTACGCGAACCATGCCACGCCGGAGTTGACCTACATCGCTGTGAGGGCGAAGAAGTCGCTGCAGGGCGCGGTGGACGCGACGGCGGCCTACGTGCAGGGCGACACGGAAATGGCTTCGAACACCCAGCGCACGGCAAGCCAGGCCCCTACGCCCGAGGAGCTGGGCGGGCCCAAGAAGTGAACAGCTCCCCGATAGACCCGATCAGCATTCCTCACTTCACCGGCAACGTGGACGCCCTTGTGGGCGACATAGCGGCCTTAGCCAAGGACGCGTCCGACATCCGCGCCACAGGCACGGACACGCACGCGTCCTTCCAGGGCCTGTCGGCCCACTACGAAGCCCCGGAGGCCGGACAGCTCCTCCACTCGACCCTGCCCGTGCGCGAACGGGCGGCCCACTTCGCGGACGAGCTGAACAAGGTGAAGTCGGCCCTGTCCGAGTACGCGGCGGAGGTCCGCCCGATCGTCCAGGAACTGGACCGTCTCCGCGAACAGGCCATCGCCTTCCGGGCGTCCATTGGCAACGACGACAAGTGGCTCAAGAACCAGAGCAAGACCGACGAGAACAGGCACCTCATCCAGGCCGTGACGGCGGCCCAGGAGAGGTTCCACGCGGCTGAACGCAACGCCTTCAACAAGATCACCGGCCTCTTCGACAAGAGCCTGCGCCTCGTCGAGGACGACGGCACTCACAAGAAAGGGATGTACGGCTACGACCCCAAGGCGGCCGCGAAGGCGGAGAAGACCCCATGGGGCAACGTCGAGAAGCGCAAGTACGAGGGCGTGGAGTGGTTCTGGCACGAGGCAGTCGATGGGACGACGGCCTTCGCCAAGGGCTTCCTCATCGACGGCACCTGGGCCCAGATCAGAGGGCTGGGCACGCTGGTCGGCGTCGACGGCATGGAGAAGTCCAAAGAAGCCCTGAAGAACATGGCGCTGCTGGCTTTCGCCAGTAACTACGTCCCTGGCGCCGAGGTGGCCCGGTACCTCCCGGACTCCTGGCTCCCGAAGGTCGGGCGGGAGTACAAAGCGGCCGTGAACAACGGTTCCAAGGGCCTCGTCGCATGGGACGAGTGGGGCAAGAATCCCTATCGCGCCTTTGGCACGCTTACGTTCAACGGCCTGACACTCCTGACCCCCGTGGGTGAGGCGACCGCCGCGACCAAGGCGGGAGTGACAGCCAAGGCGGTCACCACCGCCGCCAAGGTCGTAGAAGTCATCGACCCCGCGACCTACGCGGTGAAGGGCGCCCGGCTGGGCCTCAAGGCAGCAAAGCCCGCGATCCTCAAGGTCGGCGACCTGGCGGCCGAACTCAAGCAGAGCCTCGGCAAACTGCCGGACCACACCCCCACTCCGGTCGGCGAGTCCCTCAAGTACGCAGCAGCGGACGGCAAAGCCCTCCTCCTCGACTCAAAGGGCAACCTCCACGACCTCGAGTCCGCCGAACACCATCCTCTCGCCGAGCCCCGCAAAGAACCGCACAAGCACGACCTCACCGGCACCCACGAGCTCACCGACCGCAGAGTCCTAGCCCACGCCGACGGAGCCCAAGCCTCCGGCCATGCTGGGGTCAATGGGCCTTGGGAAGGGCACCACGGAGACAGCCACAGCGCCCTTCGCCCCACGCACGAATCTGCGGGGCATACTTCCGGGCCGAGCACTGATTACGAGCCGCGTGGCACGCCCTCGGGATCTGCAACTGAACCGTCCCACTCCGGACCAGGGCGCGGATCACCGCTTCATGACAGCTCTACCGACTGGGACTCCGGGAGCCCGGAGGGCAGGAATCCCGACAGCCTGGAACACGACAACGGCACCGATGCCCCCAGAGACAACAAGCCCTTGCCAGAGTTGACTCCCGAGGAACGTTCTACTCACTGGGGGCATCTGGAAGGCGTTCAAGGAAGAAGCCAAGATAGATTCGAGCAAATGCAGCACGACCCGGACAAGGGGGACATAACCGCAGCAAGCCAGGACGAGGCCCGCGTCGGGCTGGATCTCCGAGAGCAAGGGCGACTCCCCACCGACCTGCGCCGCCCCTCAGAGAAGAACCGGGGCGACTACTACTCTCCTAGCACCGGGCAGTACTACGACTTGAAGGGGGTGCACTCCGACTGGCCGCCCTTCAATTTCCAGAAAGACAAGTCGATCCCCTTCCGAGGAGCCTACAACCCGGCCAACAACAGTAAATTCGTAGCCAATCTCCGCAAGGTCATCGAAAATAATCAGATCCTCATCATAGATATCCGAAATGCAAACCAGGCGGCTATCGATGACCTTGTACAGGTCGTAGAAAAGAACGGATGGACAGATCGTGTCATGTGGTACCCATGAGAGCTGGTCACCCAAATCTCTTCCCATGGACGCAGATGCCTCGGACCGCCTTCGGGAGTGGATTTCATACCCCAAGAATCCACTGAAGCCACCATTTGACGCAGTGGGCCTCGATCTTCGCGGCGCCGACCTTTCCGGTGGGAAGTTCCTGGAATCATGGTTCACCAGCGCCACAATGACTCAGATGCGCCTGGTGGAAGCAGACTTCCATCGGAGTCACTTCGAGCAGGCCGACCTCTCCCTAGCGAACTGCACAAAGGCAGACTTCAGCAAGGCAGTCCTCGACGAGACGAACCTGCAGGGCGCCTGCCTCGATCACGCAGATCTCGGTAGAGCCGATATAAGTGAGGTCGACGCGCGCTCAGCCAGCTTCCGCTGCGCAGACTTTTCCGGCGCAATCCTGATTGATGCGAACTTCTGCGGGGCGAATTTGTCCAACGCGGTAGTTCAGAATACCGCCTTCGAAGTAAAGATGGACGAAAACACCATCGTCCTCGGCCTGTCGGGCAGCATTTACGGCCCGGTCACGTTCTATGCCCGGGGGGCTGCCAGCGCACTGAACGGCACGGAGCTCGAACAATTCATGAACTCCCGTGGCGCGAACATCGAAGTGCTCACCCCCTGGTCGCCCTAGGCCCCCGCTGCCACGACACTGCAAGGCTTCAGCGTGCCTGATCGGCGGACTGCATATGCGCGGTCACCGGACAGGCCATCGATCAAATTCACCGATACCGGATCACCCCCATGTATGAGCACCAGCAGCCGCCGCCGTACGGATACGGGGCGCACCAGCCCCACTTCCATCCGCCGTACATACCGTCGAGGCCAGGGCCTCCCGACGAGGCTCTGCCCAACCCGGCCGTGCGCCTCGGGGCGCGGATCATCGACATCCTCATCATCTTGGTCGGGGGAGGTGCCATCGCCATTGCCGTGGGGATGGCCATGATGGCGTTGACCGAGAACGACAATGCCAGCGCAGCGACCATGGCGACAGCCTTCTTCGGAGGCATGGCGCTCTATGAGCCCATCATGACGCACGCTTACGGGGGCACCTTCGGCAAACGCATCTGCGGACTGCGCGTCGCGCGGGTCGCGGACGGGCAGAACCTGTCCCTGGGCGCCGCTTTCGGGCGCTGGGCCGTCTACCAGGTCAGCAGTTTCGTCCCGGGCGGTGGGTTGGTCAACACGCTTTCCTGTCTATGGGACAAACCACTACGTCGATGCTTCCACGACAGGGCTGCATCCAGCGTGGTCGTCAAACGTCGTTGGGGTATCGCTCCCAACCACCCGTGACTCGAGTTCCCCGTCACATTCCCCCCTCGCCATCCGTCAGGGCAGTGACGGACTTAACCGGCCGGTGCGGCAGACGCGCCGGTCACCTGGGTTGCGAAGGGGAACACACCATGAACGCGCGTATGAAGAACCCGGCACTCGTCCTGCCCGACGCCATGAAGGGCGTCCAGAGCCTCATGTCGGCTATCCGCCAGGGCGACGCCCCGCAGCAGGTCCTGGAGCTGGTGCACCTGCGGACCAGCCAGATCAACGGGTGCAGTGCCTGTGTGTACGGCGGCATCGCCAGTGCCAAGAAGGCCGGCGAGACCGACGAGCGGCTGCACCACGTCGCCGCCTGGCGCGAGGCGCCGTTCTTCAGCGACGCCGAGCGCGCCGCCCTGGCGCTGGCGGAGGCCACGGCCCGGATCGCCGACCGTTCGGGCAAGGCCGTGCCGGACGAGATCTGGGACGAGGCGGCGGACCACTTCGACGAGAAGCAGCTCTCCGCCATCATCCTGATGGTCGCCACGACCAACTTCTTCAACCGCATCAACACGACGATCGAGGAGCCGGCCGGTACGACCTGGGGCTGAGGCCGGGCCGCCGCTCCGCCTCGTCCGCCCCCGGCGACCAGCGCGTCCATCCTTTGTTCATCGGGCACCAATCCCCCGCGGGAAGGCTTTCCTTCGCAACACCCGGAACCCTTCCGTCGAGTAAGAAGAGGTGCCCCATGAACCTCATAGCCCGGACCGGTCTCGTCGCCGCGATCACGGTCGGCGCCGTCGCCGCGGTCGTCGCTCCCGCCTCCGCTGCGATCGGTGCCGACCACGCCCGTGCGATGTCCGGTACGCACGCGGTGTTGGCGAACCCGAAAACGGTCAAGGCGGCCGATTACAACGAGGCGCGGACCACCCTCGTCCAGGCGGGCAGTCGTACGGCCGCCTCGTCGCATCCCGTGCACGGGAAAGCCGATGTGCCGGTCAGCTACGGGACGAAGCTGCTGGCCGAGGCACGCGACGAGTTCCGGCAGGCCGACAAGAAGCTACCGCCGAAGGACAAGAAGTCCGACATGTCGATCGATCACTACAACGCGATCCACAAGGCGGCAAAGAAGATGGGCATCGACCAGTGGTGACGACGACGCTCTGACAGGCAGCGCCGATCTCGACTTCCCACCCCGGGAAGTCGAGAAAAGCGCAGGTAGGACGAAGCGGCCCCTCGTCCGGCCTTCGGGTTATCCACAGGCCTCGCGGGATTCCACTCCATGCGGTGTCCTGGGGACATGAAACGGGGGGATCAGCGAAATCTTCACGAGGTCGCCGCCGCGCAAGGCGGCGTCCTGCTCACGACGCAGGCCGTCGAGTGCGGGCTGCGGCCAAGCGGTGCGGCGGGGGCGCTACGGCGGGCCGGCTGGTCGCGGCTGTACTGCGGGACGTGGGGTCAGCCGGGTCTGCGGATCGATACGCGGCTGCGCCTGCTCGCGGTGCAATTGAGACATCCGGAGTGGGTGGGAAGCCATGGCTCGGCGGCGGCTCTGTACGGCATTCCCGCCCTTCCGCACGGCCGGACCGTCCGGCGCGGCCGCTTCGTCCGGGTCGTCGGCGACGACGTCGTCGAGCTCACGGACCCGCGTCGGCGGGGGCAGACGCGGGTGCCCGGTGTCGTCGTGCACGCCATACGGTTGGCGGCGCGCGAGACCACGGTGGTCGCCGGTGTGCGGGTCACCACGGCTCTCCGCACCATCTGCGACCTGCTGATGGCCTTGCCCGCCCACGAGGCCGTGATCGCCGCCGACTTCGTGCTCGCCCAGGGGCTGGCCGACCGGGAGCAGATCCGCGAGGCGCTGGGTCCTGACAGGCCTCCGGACGGACGACTTGATGAATGCCTTGGCGGACGCATCGACGGACGCGCCGACGTCCGTCCTGGCAGACACCTTGACGGACGCTGCGGCCGCCGTCGGCGGAACGTGCGGTCGGCGCGGGAGGCACTCGCGCTGGCCGATCCGGCCTCCGGGTCCCCGGCGGAGAGCATGGCGCGGCTGTGGATGCACGGCGTCGGGCTGCGTCCGGAATCGCAAGCCGAGGTGACGACGCCGAACGGTCGACTGCTGCGGCTCGACTTCCTCTTTAGGGCGGAAGGGCTGGGCGTGGAGATCGAGGGATACACCTGGCACGGCAGCCGGTCCGCGCACCAGAACGACATCCGTCGTTTCAACGAGCTCTCCGGCTGCGAGGGCATCCGCCAGGTGCTCCGGTTCAGCGGCGACGACGTCTTCCGCCGGCCGAGGCTGATGATTCACACCATCCAGGAGGCACTGAGCAGGCTTCGGGAGTCAGCGGGCTCCTCTATCGTGGTCGCCGACGTTCATCCGAACATCCCATCGCATGAAGGGGCGTTGCCGTGCCCGAGCTCAACTGGATCCCGGCCACCGACGACGAGACGATGACCGAATACCTGGAGGTGGCCTTCGGTGGCGACGGGAACGTCTACATCCGGGAGAACATCAACCCGGAGACGGTCGTCGTGACCACCGAGAAGAAGTGGGAAGCCTTCTGCCTGGGCGTCAGGGCAGGCGAGTTCGACCACTTCGTCGAGGGCCTCGACGACTAGGTTCGATGGCGCCCCGAAGGGCGCGGGGAACTGCGCGACCGGCCACGACTCACCCGCAGATGACGTACCGGACTTCCGGCCAAGTACTTGGAGCCGGTCGGAGCCAAGCTCAGAACAGCGCGGCACCGATCAGCGCGGCCACGACGAAGACCATCACTCCGGCGACGGCCGCGAGCAGCACCTTCGGCCGCTGCCGTCCGGCAGCACCGGCCGCAGCGGCGGCCCTGGTCCGCGCGGAGGGCAGCGCGTACGTGGTCGTCGTCTCCCGCTGAAGGGCCGGCGGCAACGGCGGTACGGGCGAGGCGGAGCCCAGGGGCTCCGCCGGAGCCCACGCCGGCACCGGACCCGACACCGGTTCTGACGCCGGCCTCGACACCGGCCCCGACGCCATGGACGGCGCCAGATGCGGCACTGCGGCCGGTACGGGTGTCACAGGCGGGGCGGACGGCATGGGTGGCACTCCCGCGCCCACGGGGGGCGCGGGGAGCCCGTGGGGCATGGGCACCGCTTGCGGATGCGGGGGTGCGGCCGACGAGCCCGTCCGGGGTCCGACGCCGCCCTGGGACGGTGCGGCCGAAGGCACGCCCGGGGGCATGGCTGCGGGCATGCCCAATGGTGCAGCCGAGGGCGTAGCCGATGGTGCAGACGAGGGCGCGACAGCGGGTACGGACGGGCGCACGGGCGGCGGCCCCGTCACCACGGCCGACGCCTCAGCCAGTCCTGCTGCCGGCTGGGCGGCCCGGGGCGCGTCCGTCGCGAACGGCGAGGCCATGGGCGGCGACGACGGCTGGGGTGTGCCCCGCCACGCGGTGCCCGAGAAGAAGTCCGCGACCTCCTGTGCCGACGGCCGCTCCTCCGGCTGCTTCGCCAGCATCCTCAGCAGGTAGTCCTCGAAGGCGGGCGGGACGTCGGGGCGGTAATCGCGCGGGGGTTCGGGCGGGCTGTCCACGTGGAGGTACAGCAGGGCGGTCGGGTTTTCGTCCCAGAACGGGGGCCGGCCGATCAGCATCTGGTACAGCACGCAGCCCAGCGCGTACACGTCCGACTCGGGACCCGCGGTCCGGCCCAGGGCGCGTTCGGGGGCGAGGTAGGTGCTCGTACCGACGATCTGGCCCGCCCGGGTCAGCCCGGCGGAGGTCTCGTCGACGAAGCGGGCGATACCGAAGTCGCCGATCTTCAGCGTGCCGGTCGCGGCGTCGATCATGAGGTTGCCGGGCTTCACATCCCGGTGGACCACTCCCTGCCGGTGCGCGGCCGCCAGGCCCGAGGCGGTCTGGGCCACCAGGTCGGCCGCGCGGGCCGGGGCGAGGACGCGCTGCTCGGCGAGCTCCCCCGCCAGGCTCGATCCCTGGACCAGCTCCATGACCAAGTAGAAGCGGCCTTCCCACTCGCCGAAGTCGTACACGGCGATGACCTGGGGGTGGTTCAGGCGGGCGGCCGTCTGGGCTTCCATCCGGAAACGCATGGCGGCCGACTCGTCGCCGTCGTCGCCCAGGAGGAGCTTGACGGCGACCTGACGGCCCAGCACCTCGTCCTGCCCCTGCCAGACTTCGCCCATGCCGCCGCGGCCGAGCGGCTCCCCCAACCGGTACCGACCGGCTACCAGCACCCGTACCACCTTTGATCTTGAACCATGCGCAGACCAGGAAGAGTACCCACCGAACACACTGCCGTTCGAACATCCCCGTCCCCCCTGCGATACCCCTCACATGGCCGGACATTGCCCGCCGTCCATACGCGTGATACACAGAGTCACCATAGGACTCCCCACTGACAACGGGCCTTGTCGCAGGTCAGGGCCATGCAACCGCCGGTCATACGGGTTCCGACAAAAAATGCCGCCAAATCGACATGCGAACGGCGGTATGTCAGCGAAGATAGGTTCCGGCCTTTGCCGTGCGGCGGGGTGGACACAACTACCCGTATGGGGCGGTGAGTTTGAGATGTTCTTGGCGGCCGGTAAAGGCGACATCAACACCATTATTGGCGGAATCGCCCCTAACTGGGGCCCCTTCGGTCAACTGGGCCGGGAGGCCCGGGTGATGATCGAGGTCATCATGGCCGTCGCGATCCTGCTCTGTCTCGCGATCGCGATCTGGGGCGCGGCGAAGCAGCGGATCGGTGCCACGGCCCTGCGCGACACCTTCAGCGCCGAGCAGGGCAAGGGGCTGATCGTCGCCGGTCTGACCGGCGTCTTCATCATCGGCTCGCTCGGCACGCTGTTCACCATCGTCTACGGCATGGCGGTCTGAGCCCCTCCACGCGCCCCTTCCGCCCCCACCCGAGCCCGTGTGCACCGACGGTGCTTCGTCCCAGCGCAGACCCTCTCGTCCCCCAGCCCACCTCCATCGAGGCTGCCAACTGATGCCCCCTCACTCCCCCACGCCCTCCCCCGGGATTCCGTTCACACCGCTACCGTCATATACGGGCGGCAAGCCGGCCACGACGTATGAGGGAGCAGGCGAGCGATGAGTCTCGGCGACGACGGCTACGGTGGCGGCCAGGGCGGCTACGGCGACGACCGTCATATGACGCGCACGCGGCTTCCGGAGGGCGAGGTCGACCCCTACGCGCCGACGCGGCGCGGAGGCGGGCGTTCCGGCCGCGGGGGCAGACCATCCAACCGGAACCTGGTGGCGGTCGTCGGTGTCGTGGTGCTACTCATCGCGGCGATCGCCTTCGCCAACCGGGGCGGTGACTCCGGCGGCGACGCCTCTTCCGGTGCCGACGCGCGCCGCCCGGGCGGCAGCGTGACCGCTCCCACGGGGGTCGAGCCGGTCGACGGCAAGACCGGTGGCATCGCTTCCGGATTCGCCCATTCGGAGCAGGGGGCGCAGTCTGCGGCGGCGAACTTCGCGGTGGCGTTGGTTTCCGCCGACATCCTCAAGCCCGACAGGCGGCACGCGATCGTGCCGCAGATCTTCGTCGCCGACAAGGTGCCAGAGCTGCAAAGCAAGCTCGACAACGCCTACTCGAAGGACTTCCTGGCCAAGCTGGGGCTCAACGAGAAGGGCGAATCGGCGAAGGGCATGACGTACGTGTCGCGCACGGTGCCCGTCGGCACGAAGGCGACCGAGTACAGCGAAGCAGCGTCATCGGTCGAGGTGTGGTGCACCGGCGCTTTCGGAACGGCCGGGACCAGCTCCACCAACCCGGTGGCCAACGACTGGTTCACCATGACCATCAAGCTGCGCTGGGCGGATGGCGACTGGAAGGCCGAGAGCTTCTCCCAGAAGGATGGCCCCGCACCGGTCAACAGCGATCGGATGGCGTCCAATGCCGATGAGATCGCCAAGGCGGTCGAGCAGTACGGAGGGTTCACTTATGCCCGGTAGGCCCCGCCGTCGTACTCTCACGGTCGCCGGGACACTGGCAAGCATCCAAGCGAGCCTGATCCTCCTGTCCGCGCGCGCCGTCGCCGCCCCTACGCCACCCGTCCCGACGCCAGGGGCATCGGGGACACCAGGCAGCACAGCTGTGCCCACGCCGGGTGGTTCGGCCACACCGTCAGCGGGGGCCACGCCGACGCCGACTCCCTCGGTCAAGGACAACTGCGACTTGATCGTCGGCCCGGCCAAGGACTACTGCAAGGGCGGCAAAAACCCCGGCACGTCCACCTCCCCCAACGACCCCCAGACCGTCACCGACCCCCTCGCGTCCCTCGCCAAGGGCTGTGCCGACGCCGCGTCGTGGATCATCCACAAGCTCTCCACCGCGGTCCACTCCACCGGCAACGTCGACTTCACCAACACGCCCTTCCTCCGCCAGTACGCCGTCGTCTTCGCCGCCTCCACCATCCTCACCCTCGTCCTGTGGCTGCTGGCCGTGGCCAAGCGGGCGGTGCGCGGGGTGCCGTTCACCGAGGCGATCACGGAGGCCGTGGGGTTCCTGTGGCTGACGGTGCTGGCGTCCGCGTTCACGCCGCTGATCCTCTACACCGTCGTGAACGCCACCGACGCCGTCACGGACGTCATCGCCACCGGCTCGTCCACCAACAACGACCAGTTCTTCGGCGGCTTCGCCGAGGCGCTGCAGAAGGGCAACGGCATCGGCGGCGGGCCGATCATGCTGATCGTCGTGTCGCTCGTGTCCGTGCTGGCCGCCGGTGTGCTCTGGCTGGAGCTGGTGATCCGGGCCGCCCTGCTCTACGTGGGCGCGCTCCTCGGCACCGCCGTGTACGCGGGGCTGGTGGACAAGAACATGTGGGGGCACGTCCGCCGCTGGGCGGGCATCATGATCGCGGTGATCCTGGTCAAGCCGATCATCATGATCGTGCTCGGCCTCGCCGGAGCCCTGTCCTCCGGGAAGGGGCCGAACTCCTTCTCCGCCGTGGTCTCCGGCCTCGCGATCATCCTCCTCGCCATCTTCGCCAGTGCGATGATCTACCGCTTCGTGCCGGGCTTCGGCGACGAGATCGTCAGCAGCCGCAACGCCAGCAAGGACGCGGCCTCCCGCCAGGCCGCCGCCGTGATCTCCTCGCCCGCCGCCCTGGTCAAGCAGGGCATCACCACCCACAGCGCCCGCGGCGACGGCGGCGGGTCCCAGGCGGCACGCCCCTCGGGCGCCGTCAGCGGCGGTGTCACCGCCCACAGCGCCCGTCCCGCGACCGCCCCGTCCGGCGGTAACGGAAGCGCTCCCTCCGCAGCCTCGGTGCCGGGCACGGCCGCCGTGCCCGCGCCCCGCGCGCAGAACAACGCCGCGCAGAACAACAGCAAGCGCAATACATCCGGAGGTGAGCGGAGTTGACGATCCCGGCCCAGTCCCAGCCGATCGCGCCCCGCCGTACGTATCTGATCGGCCGCGCGCGTCCCAACGCGGTCGTCGGCAAGAACCGGGAGACCGGCGAGATCGCGCTGATCGTCGTGGGCGCGTTCCTGGGCATGATGTGCGGGCTGCTGGTGCCGATCCTCCCCCTGCGGATCATGACGCTCACCGGCTTCCCCGCGCTGTCGCTGGCCGCCGTCTACGTCCCGTACAAGAACCGCACGTTTTACAAGTGGTTTGAAATCAACCGCTCGTACAAACGGACGCTGCGTCGCGGCGCGACGTACCGCTCGAGTGCGATCGAGGCGGGCACCCGGCTGGACGGACGGGAGATAGAGGTCGGCCCGCCGCCCGGGATCGGGCGGATCAACTGGCTGTCCGCGCCCTTCGGCCCGGACGAGATCGCCGTGCTGCTGCACGCCGACCGCCGGACCGTCACCGCCGCGATCGAGATCGAGGGCCCGGGTGTCGGCCTCCGCGACTCGGAGGACCAGGAAGCACTCGTCGAACGATTCGGCACGCTCCTGAAGCACGTCGCCAACGGCGACGGCTACGTCACCCGCATCCAGATGCTCGCCCGCACGCTCCCCGCCGACCCGGACGCCCACGCCAAGGACGTCGAGCGGCGGGGCGACGAACGGGCGCCGGAGTGGCTCAAGGACTCCTACGACCAGCTGCAGTCCATGGTCTCCACCTCCTCCGAGCAGCACCGCGCCTACCTCGTCGCCTGTATGCACTACGGCCGTGAACTGGCCGCCGAGGCCCAGGCCATCGCCCGCGCCTCCCGGCACGAGGTGGGCAGGCGGCGTCTGGACAAGGACGCGGGCCTCGCCGTCGTCATGGCACGCGAGCTCACGGACATCTGCGCCCGCCTCGCCGAGGCGGACATCCGCGTCCGCCAGCCGCTCGGCCAGGCGCGCCTCGCCTCGCTCGTCCACTCGATGTACGACCCGGACCACCCCATCGACCACATCCAGGCGATGACGAAGCGGAACGCCTGGCCCGCCGAGCTGGACGCGATGGAACCCACGTTCCTCCAGGCGAAGACGCGCGAGTCGTCCACCCGGGCACCCTGGTGTCACTCCACGGCGTGGGTGAAGGAATGGCCGATGACACCCGTGGGGGTCAATTTCCTCGCTCCCCTTCTCGTCCACACACCCGATGTGATTCGTACAGTCGCGGTCTGCATGGACCTGGAGCCGACCGACGTCGCCATCGAACGGATGCTGACCGAGAAGACGAACGACGACGCGGACGCCTCCCGCGCCGCCAAGATGAACCGTGTCGTCGACCCGCGCGACGTCGCCCACCACTCCCGCGTCGACCAGCGCGGCGAGGACCTCGCCAGCGGCGCGGCCGGCGTCAACCTCGTCGGCTACATCACCGTGTCCTCCCGCTCCCCGGAGGCCCTGGCGCGCGACAAGCGGACCATAAGAGCCTCGGCCGGCAAGAGCTACCTCAAGCTCGAGTGGTGCGACCGCGAGCACCACCGGGCGTTCGTCAACACGCTGCCGTTCGCGACCGGCATCCGACGATAGGGGCAATGCCGTGCTCGACCCGCTCGCCACCGTCACCGACGCCTTCACCAGTTTCCTGTTCGGAAAGGTCGAAACCACCCGGCTGCCCGTACGCACCTCCACCGGGCAGGCGCAGGCCGTCTACCTCCCCACCGCGGCCCCCGGCCTCGGCGACTCCGGCGTGATCATCGGGCGTGAGGTGTACTCCGGCAAGGGCTACATCTACGACCCCTTCCAGCTCTACGGACAGCAACTGCCCGCCCCCCACTGGCTCGTCCTCGGCGAGTCCGGAAACGGCAAGTCCGCGCTGGAGAAGACGTACGTCCTACGGCAGCTGCGCTTCCGCGACCGCCAGGTCGTCGTCCTGGACGCCCAGGGCGAGGACGGCGTCGGCGAGTGGAACCTGATCGCGCAACAGCTGGGGATAACCCCCATCCGCCTCGACCCCGTCGCCGCCGCCGACGGCGGCATCCGGCTCAACCCCCTCGACCCGGCCATCACCACGACCGGCCAGCTCGCCCTCCTCCGCACCATCATCGAGGTGGCCACCGGCCGGGGACTCGACGAACGCGCCGGCTTCGCCCTCAAGGTCGCCCACGCCTACGTGAACGAGACGATCAACGACCGGCAGCCCGTCCTCACCGACATCGTCGAGCAACTGCGCCACCCCGAGGCCGAGTCCGCCGAGTCGATGAACGTCGACATAGACGACGTACGCGCCTGGGGCCTGGACGTCGCCCTGGTGCTGGACCGGCTCGTCGACGGTGACCTGCGCGGCATGTTCGACGGCCCCACGACGGCCGGCATCGATCTCGATGCGCCCCTGATCGTCTTCGACCTCTCCCACATCGACCGCAACTCCATCGCCATGCCGATCCTCATGGCGATCGTCGGTGTCTGGCTGGAGCACACCTGGATCAGGCCGGACCGGAAGAAGCGAATCTTCTTGGTCGAGGAAGCCTGGCACATCATCAACTCGCCTTTCGTGGCCCAGCTCTTCCAGCGCCTGCTGAAGTTCGGACGACGGCTCGGCCTGTCGTTCGTCGCGGTGGTCCACCACCTCTCCGACGTCGTCGACGGCGCGGCGGCGAAGGAAGCGGCGGCCATCCTCAAGATGGCCTCCACCAGGACCATCTACGCCCAGAAGGCCGACGAGGCCCGGGCCACGGGCCGGGTCCTGGGGCTGCCCCGCTGGGCGGTCGAGATCATCCCGACCCTCACCCCCGGCATCGCGGTCTGGGACGTCAACGGCAACGTCCAGGTCGTCAAGCACCTCATCACGGACGCCGAGCGCCCCCTGGTCTACACCGACCGGGCCATGACCGAGGACGGCGACCGCACCCACGAACTCGCGGCGGAGGCAGCGGCGGCGGAACGAGCCGCCGCGGCACGGGAATCGCCCTTCGCCGACGAGCCTTACGGCACCGCCGCCACCTATGGATCCTCGGAATCGACGGTGGCGTGAGATGGGGTCCTCGGGGGGCGGGGACCGGGCGCGGCACCAGGACCCGGGTGTGGAGCGTGGGATTCCGGATGGCTTGCTGCTCAGCGTCATAGCCTTTCTGCTGGGCCTGACCCTGCTGGTCTGGACGGCCACCGGCCTGGCCGCCCTCGCCGAACACGGCGGCTGGCCGGAGGGGGTGACCCTGACCCGCACCCCCCAGGCCCTCCGCCATCTGATGACCCAGCCCCGCGACCTCCCCTCCGCCTGGCCGGGCACCCCGCAGGAGGCCCTTTCGGGGTACGGATTGTTCTGGGGCATCCTCATCGGCGAGCTGCTGGTGGCCGTGGTGCTGATGACGTTCGTGATCGGGACACTCGCCCGCTGGCGGGCGGTACGGGCCCGCCGGGTGGTGGGGGCGGCGGGGACGACGGGCGCGCCAGGTGTGGTCGAGCCGACGGCTGTCGTCGCGCCGGCGGCCGCACCGGTGGTGGAGGCCGCTCCGGCGACCGGGGCCGCGCCGTCGGTGGAATCGACTGCCACGGCCATCCCCGAGCCGCAGGCAGCCGCCCCAGGAACGTCGCCAGGGACTTCGACAGCGGCTCCGGCGACGGCCCCGGCCACCACACCAGCCGCTCCAGTCGCTCCGGCCACCCCCGCCGTCCCACCGCCGTCAGCTCCCCACCGCCTCCTCTACACCACCGACCGCCGTGCCCCCGCCGCCCGCGCGGTTCTCGAGGCCGCCGGGCCGGCGCTGGTCGTCACCAGCGACCCGGGGCTCTGGGCCGAGACCAAGACCGCCCGTGCCAAGCTCGGACCGGTCCACGTCTTCGACCCGAGCCACCTCCTCGACACCCCCGACCGGCTCCGCTGGAGCCCCACCACGGGCTGCGAATCGCGCGAGACCGCCACCACCCGCGCCGCCGCGCTCCTCGCGCCCGTACGGCCCCTCAGCACCCTCGACTCGGCCACCGCCGACACCGCCGAGACCCTGCTGCGCTGCTGGCTGCACGCCGCCGCCGTGGACGGCCGGCCCTTCCGCCAGGTGCACCGCTGGGCCCAGGGAACGTCGGCCCACGAACCTGTCCGCATCCTCCGGACCAGTCCCAAGGCCACCGGCGGCACCGCGGGCGAGCTGGAATCCGCCCTCACCGGCCACCCCGAACGCCGCGACATAGCCCAGGAGCTGGCCGCCCGGGCGCTCAGCGCCCTGACGTCCGTCCACATCCGGGACGCCTGTAACCCCAATCGAGTCAATTCGCCGGCGCCGGAATCATTCATCGCCGAAGGGGGAACGCTGTACGTGGTGGGTGAGGCGATTGAGGATCCCCGCACCCGCCCGGGTGCGATGCCCTTGCTGACCGCACTCGCCTCAAGCGTGGTCGAGCACGGCCGCCGCATGGCCGCACGGTCATCCTCCGGCCGGCTCGACCCACCACTCACCCTCGTCCTCGACGATGTGGCGGCCGTGGCCCCGCTGCCCGCCCTGCCCGACCTCCTGGAGCACGGCGAGGCACAGGGCCTCCCCACGTTCGCGCTGATGCGCTCCGAGGAGCAGGGACGGGCGCGCTGGCCCCGCCGCACCCTTCCGACCGGCTAGCACGGAAGCCCGGCCGGACCGGACTCGACCGGACCGGACTCGACCGGACCGGATTCGACCTGAGCGGACTCGACCTGACGGGACCGGACAGCACGGAAGCCACCGAAGCCACGGCGACAGGGGGTAACGCCATGCACGACGCCCTTCTCCTCACCCACACCACGCTCATCGCCGCCCCGGGAACACACAGCCCCGAGCAGGACATGACCGTCGTCGTCCGCGACGGCCGCGTCGCGACGGTCGGCCGCACGGCCGAGGTACCCGTCCCGCACGGGGCCCGCGTCATGGACCTCTCCGGGAAGTACGTCATCCCGGGTCTCATCGACATGCACACCCACAGCCACGGCCCGGTGGAGCTCGTCGCCCCGCTCTACGCCCTCACCGGTGTGACGACCGTCCGGGAGATGTGGGGCACACCGGCCGTCCGCGCCGGCCGCGACCGCGTCGAGCGGGGAGAATTCCCGGGCCCTCGGTGGGTGATCGGCAGCACCCTCGTCGACGGACGGCCCAGCCTCTGGACCGACGACGTCTCACCCGTCCCGGTCGTCGAGGCGGGCACGGAGGCCGCGGCGCGGGAGGCCGTCCGCGGCATCAAGCAGGAGGGCGCGGACTTCATCAAGGTGTACTCACGGCTGACGCGCGACGTCTACCTCGCCCTCGCGGACGAAGCCCGACGGCAGGAGATCCCGTACGCCGGTCACTGCCCCGACGCCGTATCCGTCACGGAGGCGTCCGACGCCGGTCAACGCACCATCGAACACCTTCACCCCCTGCTCACCGCGACGAGTTCGGACCAGCCGACGCTGCGCCGCGAGCTGGAGAACGGTTTGCGGGTCGATCCGGCGGAAACCGGCTCGGTCGCCCGCTTCCGCCGCTGGTACCGCCGGATTCACCAACTGGAGTCGCTCGCCACCCGTTCCCGCGACCCCGAACGGGCCGCCCGCGTCTTCGACCGTCTGGCCGCGAACGGCACCTTCGTCACTCCGACGCTCGGCATGCACCACGTCATGGAACGCCCGGACACCCTCCCGAACCGGGCCCCCGAATGGGCCCATCTGCCCGAATGGCTGACCGGCGCGTGGCCGGGCCAGTTGGAGGAACTGCTGGGCGGCCGAACGGAGCAGGAGTATGCCGACGTCCGCGATGTAAACGTCCATCACGCGCGGATCGTCGGCGAACTCCACCGCCACGGCGTCCCCCTCCTCGCCGGTACGGACTCCGGGGCCCCCTATCTCGTCCCCGGCTTCGCCCTCCACCAGGAGCTGGAACATCTCACCCTGGCCGGCCTCGGGGCGGCCCACGCCCTACGGGCCGCCACCACCACGCCGGCCCGTGCCCTCGGCCTGGAGGCCGTCCTCGGCACGATCGAGCCGGGCAAGGCCGCCGACCTCGTCGTCCTCGAAGCCGACCCGTTGGACGACATCCGCAATACGCAGCGCATCGACTCGGTGGTGACGCGCGGCCTTTTGATCGACCGGGCGGAACGACGCCGGATGCTCGCCCAGATCGCCCAGGCGGCGGCCGAGCTGAAACCGCCTGCGGGCATGGGCTCGTGAGCGTGGATTTATGAGAGTGGACGCGTGAGGGTGGGCTGGTGAGAGGGGCCGCGTGGGCATGAGCAAACCGAGGATCGCGATCACCATGGGCCGGCAGCAAGCGGACGCGATCCTGCCCGCTGGCCTACGGGCGCGGCTCGCCGAGTGCGGGGAGGTCGTGGGGGGCTCGGCGGAACAGGCCGACGTTCTCATCACGGGCTGGGGAAGCCTCCCGCTCACGGAGGCGTTCCTCGCCCGGACACCGCGCGCGCGGGCGGTCCTCCATGCTGCCGGGTCCGTCAAATGGCTGGTCACGGAGGCGGTGTGGGAGCGGGGCATCGTGGTCTCCTCCGCCGCCGACGCCAATGCCGGCCCGGTCGCCGACTACACCCTCGCCGCGATCACCTTCGCGGCCAAGAAGGCGGTGGCAGCGGCGTCGGCATACGCGTCGGGTGGCGCCGCCGCCTGGCCCGGTTTCGCGGAACGGGAGGGAGGCGACGGCCGGACGATCGGCGTCGTCGGAGCATCGCGCATCGGACGGCTGGTCCTGGAGCGGCTGGTCGCGGCGGATACGGGCTGCCGAGTTCTGCTGTACGACCCTTATGTGTCCGCCGCCGAGGCAGCCAGACTGGGCGTCCTGGGCGTCAAGATCGTGGGTCTCGAGGAACTGTGCGGCAGCAGCAGCGTCATCACTCTTCACGCGCCCGCCGTGCCGGAAACCCGGCACATGCTGGACGCCCGCAGGCTGGCTCTCATTCCGGACGGCGGCACGGTCGTCAACACGGCACGCGGCTCACTCATCGACACGGAGGCGCTGGTGCGGGAATGCGCGTCGGGGCGGCTCAACGCCTTCCTGGACGTGACGGAGCCGGAGCCACTCCCGGCGGGGCATCCGCTGTTCTCGCTGCCGAATGTGCTGGTCACTCCGCACATCGCGGGGGCACAGGGGACCGAGGTCCGCAGACTGGGGGTGTGGGTGGTGGAGGAAATGGAACGGTGGGTGCGGGGAGTGCCGCTGTCGGGGCGGGTGAGGAGGGAAGACCTTTGCCGGCTGGCCTAGTTCTCACCTCCGGCCGTAAA
>NZ_JBTOLC010000058.1:0-30776 GCF_054551825.1 Streptomyces sp. L500 | reverse complement strand
GGACACCGGTCTTGGGGTCGACCTTGCCGAAGACCTTCGGCATCCCGCCCGCCGAGGCCGTCGCCGCGCTGCGGCGGCGCGGCCTCCCCGGGCCGGTGGCGGTGGCCCCGTACCTGCTGGCGCCGGGCGACTTCGCCCGGCGGGCCGGGTCCGGCCGCGGGGCCGACGCCGTGGCCGCGCCGCTCGGCGCGCACCCGGCCGTCGCCCGCCTGGTCCTGCGCCGCTACGACGAGGCGGCGGCCGTCACGGCACGGCCGGTTCCGGGTGCGCGGCCGGCCGGCGCGGCGGACCATGGAAGCCGCAGCCGGACCGGGAGGTGACCGTGACGGCGAGGAAGGCCCGGGACATCCGGGTGCGCAGGGTCTACGAGGAGCCCGCGACGGCCGACGGCAGCAGGGTGCTGGTCGACCGGATCTGGCCGCGCGGCCTCAGCAAGGAGGCGGCCGCCCTCGACGAGTGGTGCAAGGATGTCGCCCCCTCGACGGGGCTGCGCACCTGGTACGGCCACGACCCGGGGAAGTTCGCCGAGTTCGGCCGCCGCTACCGGGCCGAGCTGCACGGCGACGCGACGCACGAGAACGCCCTCGGGCATCTGCGCGAGGTGGCCGGGGAACGGCCGCTCACCCTGCTGACGGCCACCCGCGACCAGGACATCAGCGCCGCCGCCGTCCTCAAGGAGGAGCTCGAGCGGCGCTGACCCCCCACCGCGGCGCTCATCCCCCGTACGTCGCCTGGGACTCGCCCAGCACCGCCGCGAAGTCGGCGGCCAGCCGCCGCCCGTCGGCGGGCGGCAGCCCGGCGGCGGTGATCCGCACCCCGGGCGCCCCGCCGATCCGGAAGCGCGCCCCGGCCGCGACCCACCAGCCGTGCGTCCGCAGGCCGTTGACGACGGCGGACTCGTCCCGCACGGGCACCCAGACGTTCATGCCGCTCACCCCGTGGGCCGTGATGCCGCGCCGGCCGAGCTCGCCGATCAGGGCCAGCCGCCGTTCCTCGTAGGCGTCGCGGGCCCGGCCCACCAGGTCCCGGGTGGCGGGGTCCGTCATCAGGCCGAGGACCGTCTCCTGGAGCAGGTGGCTCACCCAGCCGGAGGTGAGCAGCATCCGCCCGTCGTGCCGGGCGAGGGTCGTCGCGTCGCAGGCGGCGGCCGCCCAGCGCAGGTCCGTGCCCAGGTACTTGGTGACGGTCGCGACGTGCGCCCAGCGCGCGAGGCCGCCGCCGGTGAGGGGGTGGAGGGGGGCCGCCGCGACGCTCCCCGCGTGGTCGTTCTCGATCACGAGGACGTCGGGCGCCTCGCGCAGGACCGCCACCAGCGCGTCCCGGCGGGCAGGGGTGAAGCGGCCGCCCCAGGGGTTCTGCGCCCTGGGGCTGCACACCACGGCGCGCGCTCCCGCGCGCAGCGCGGTCCGCAGCGCCTCGGGGCGCATGCCCTCGTCGTCGACCGCGACGGCGACGGTGCGCAGCCCGAGCGCCGTGACCAGGTCGAGCAGGTGGTGGTAGCCGGGGTCCTCCACGGCCACGGCGTCGCCCGGGCGGAGCTCGACGGACAGCAGCCGGCCGATCATGTCCAGCGCGCCGTGCGCGAACGTCACGTGCTCCACCGGCACTCCGTCCGCCCCCAGCCAGGCGCGGACGGCCTCCTCCAGGCCCGGCAGCCGGGGGGAGGAGCGGTGGGAGCGGGCGCCGGGCGAGAGCCGGACGGGCGGCAGGAGGTCGGGGAGGAAGGCCGGGTCGGGGTGGCCGCCGGCCAGGTCGCGCAGCCCTTCGGGCACCTTGGTCGGGCGCCGGGAGGCCACGGCGGGGGCGGGCGCGACGACCGTGCCGCCCCTCCCCCGCGTGACGACGATCCCGCGCCGCCGCAGTTCCTTGTAGGCGGTCGCGACCGTGCCGGGGCTGATCCCGAGGTCCTCCGCGAGCCTGCGCACCGGCGGCAGCGCGGCGCCGGGCTCCAGGGCCCCCTCGGTCACCGCCCGTTCGACGGACGCGGAAAGGGCCTTGGCTGTCGTACCAGTGATCGCATATTGTGTTGCCACACCGTCAATTATGTATTGATACATAACTGGTTGGCAAGGGAATCGGGGGAACGATGCGCGGCGCACGGACACCAGGACGGATACCCGGAGGTCGGGACGGGCGGCGCATGCTCGCGGTCGCCCTCGTCGACCGGGTCGGCAGCGGCCTGTGGGCCGCCACCTCGGTCCTGTACTTCACCTATGTCGCCCACCTCGGCGTGGCCCGGGTGGGCACCCTGGTCGCCGCCGCCGGGATCGTCGGCATCGCGGGCGCGCCGCTCGGCGGGCTGCTGGCCGACCGGCTGCCGGTCGTCCGCGTCCTCGCCGCCCTCCAGATCCTGCGCACGGCCGCCGCCGTGGGCCTGCTCCTGACCCACGACTACCCGCTCCTGCTGGTCTGTTCGGCGGCAGGCGGCTTCGGCGACCGGGCGTCGAGCGTGCTCACCAAGCTCTACGCCTCCCGCATCGCCGGGCCCGAGAGGGTGCGCTACCAGGCGCTCCACCGCACCGTCGCCAACGCCGGCTGGGCCGTCGGCGGGCTCGGCGCGGCGGCGGCCCTCTCCGCCGGCACGACGACCGTCTACACGGGCCTGCTCCTCGGCGACGCCCTCTCGTTCGTCGCCGCCGCCCTGATCATCCTGCGCTGCGCGGAGACGTCCGCGCCCGCCCGCACCGTCACGGGCACCGACGGTCCCGTACCGGCGGCGCGCCCCACGAACCCCTGGCGGGACCGCTCCTACCTCGCGTACGTGGTCAGCGACACGGTGCTCTTCCTCGACGACGCCGTCTTCCGGGTGGGCCTGCCCCTGTGGGCGATCCGCGCCACCGACGCCCCGCACGGCCTCGTCCCCCTGCTGCTGGTGCTCAACAGCGTGCTGGTCGTGGCCCTCCAGGTGCCCCTCGCCCGCTTCGGCGCCACGACCACCAGGGCGCGGGCGCTGCTCCTGCCCCTCGCCGCCGTCTTCGCCGCGTCCGGCGTCGCCATGGCGGCCTCCGCCATCCACGGCGCCGTGCCCGCCACGATCTTCCTGACCCTCGCGGCCACCGGCTTCACCCTCGCCGAGATGCTCCACGCCACCGTGTCCTGGGAGTTGTCCGTCGCCCTGGCCCCCGACACCGCGCAGGGCGCCTACCTGGGCGTCCACGGGCTCGCCCAGGCGACCCAGCGCGCCGTCGGCCCCCTGGCCGTCACGGCCGCCATCGCCACGGGCCCCCTCGGCTGGACGGCCTTCGGCACCCTCATCGCCGCGACCTGCGCCGCCCAGCACCGCCTCGTCCGCGCCCGCCTCACCGATCCGGCCCCCCAGCCGGAGCCGGTCCCGGTGACGCGGGGCTGACCGGGTCCGCCCGGTCATCGCCGCGCGGGCCGCGTACTCCTTACGACGGCATCCCTCGCCCGAACCGCCCGGAAGACACCGGTCCTTCACTACCGTGATGGTCCTCGGGACGCACCCGAAGGGCGCTGAAGGGGAGGGGCGATGGGACTCGCGTATCTGCGGTCGGACGCCGACCGGGCGGCGGGGACGGGCACGGCACGGGTGCTGGCGCGGGAGGCGGCCGGGTGTGTGCGGGACATGGCGGTGGGCCTCCGGCGGGGGCGGGGCGCCGGGCGGGTGACGGTGCCGTACTGGATGGCCCGGCGCTTCGCCGGCGCGGCCGGCACGCCCCTCGACAGCGAGGCGTTACTCGCCTTCCGCTTCGCGACGCCCGACCGTCCCGCGTCGGTGGTCGTCCGGCGGGGCCAGAGCGACCTGCTGATCCTGTGGCAGGTGTTCCTGCGCCGCTTCTACGAGCTCGACGCCGTCTACGCGCTCGACGAGCCCCTCACCACCCTCGACACGGTGGTGGACCTCGGCGGCAACACCGGGCTGGCCGCCGCCTATCTGACGGCCCGCTACCGGCCGCGCAGGCTGCTGACGGTCGAGCCCATCGCGGAGAGCCTCGCGGTGCTGCGGCGCAACGTCGAACTCTCGGGCCTGGACTGGATCGTCGAACCGCTGGCCGTGGACGGCCGGGAAGGGGAACTGGAGTTCGCGGTGAGCGGCTTCTGGGACACCTGCACCGCCGTCCCCGCCGTCCGTGAGCTGCGCGGCAGCCGCCCCCACCGGCTGGAGAACGTGCTGGCCCGGCCGTCGCGCACGGTCCCGGCGGTCACCGTGGAGCGCCTGCTGGACAAGCACGGCATCGACCGCGTCGACCTGCTGAAGATCGACGTCGAGGGCAGCGAGGCCGGGATCTTCGCCGAGCCCCGGCCGTGGATGGCACGGGTGGCGCGGATCGTGATGGAGATCCACGACAAGTACATCGACGGCATCGCCGTCCGCTCCACGCTGGCCCGGGCCGGTTTCCGCCGCGTCCCGCCCCGGGTCCCCGACCCGGTCGGGTTCAACCCGGTGGAGCTCTACATCCGCCGCGCCTAGGCGCCCCTGTCCAGGCCCCGGGTCCTCCGTTTCCCCTTCGCGGTCACGTTACCTACCGTGGAAGAAGGAGAGGGATAAAACGCTACATTCCACACGTCAAAAGCTCGACGTGAAGGTTCCCCACCCGCCGTCGTCCGGGCCCATCGGATGAACAGCGCCCCTCACCCATCCGTACATATGGACAGGCAAGGCACACACGCTGCGGATCCGCCCCGCAGGGAGAGGTCATGGCAGAGTCGACAACGGCCGCGGGGTCCGCCGGGACCCGGGCCACGGGCGCGCCGCCCGCCGCCCGGACCCCGGCGGAACAGCCCCCATACGCGCGAGGCGCCCTCGGCCGCCCGGTCACCGTCGGCACGCCCCTGTCCACACACCGTGTCCACCTCTTCGACGAGGGACTCCAGCGCGGGCTGCCGCCCGAAACGATCGCAGGAGGCGCGTCATGACCGCGCTCGTCGCCGCCCGCCCGCTGACCGCCCCGCACGTCGACGGCGAGCTGCCCGGCCCGCTCTCCGCCGAGCTGCTGGCCCGTCAGGAGCTCCGGGAGTCGAACGCCCGGACGTATCCGAGGCATCTGCCCATCGCCCTGGCGGAGGGCTCCGGGAGCTTCGTCCGCGACGTCGACGGCAATGTCTTCATCGACTTCCTCGCCGGCGCCGGGGTGCTCTCCCTGGGCCACAACCACCCCGAGGTCGTCGCGAGCGTGACCCGGCAGCTGGGGCTGCTCGCCCACGGCCTGGACTTCCCCACCCCCGCCAAGGACGCCTTCACCGAGGCCCAGCTGTCCATGCTCCGCCCGGAGCTGCGCGAGAAGATGAAGATCCACTTCTGTGGGCCGACCGGCGCCAACGCGGTGGAGGCCGCCGTCAAGCTGTGCAAGACCGCGACCGGCCGCGGGGACGTCGTCTCCTTCCGGGGCGGCTTCCACGGCAGCACCCACGCCGCCATGGCGCTCAGCGGACTGGTCTCCGCCAAGCGGAACGTGCCCAACACCATGCCGGGCGTCCATTTCTTCCCGTACAACCGCGCCGAGCCCCTGGAACAGGCGCTCACCGACAGCCTCGGCGGCATCCCGCCGCCCGCCGCCGTCCTGCTGGAGCTGGTGCAGGGCGAGGGCGGCGTGGTCCCGGCCCGCCCCGAATTCGTCCGGCGGGTGCGGGAGCTGACCCGCGACCTCGGCGTGCCCCTGGTGGTCGACGAGGTGCAGACGGGCTGCGGGCGCACCGGCACCTGGTTCGCGTTCGAGCAGTACGGCATCGAGCCGGACGTCGTCGTGGCGTCCAAGGCCCTGAGCGGCATCGGCATGCCGGTCGCCGTCATCCTCTACGACGCCGCGCTGGACACCTGGGAGGCCGGTGCGCACATCGGCACCTTCCGGGGCAACCAGCTGGCGTTCGCCGCCGGGGTGGAGGCGATCCGGGTGATCCGGCGCGACGACGTGCTGGGCAACGTCCGGCGGCGCGGCGAGCAGATCGCCGGCCGGCTGGCGCCGCTGACCGGCCGCCCGGGGGTCCGCGAGGTGCGGGGCCGGGGCCTGATGTGGGGCGTCGAGCTCGCCGATCCCGTGACCGGCCGGCCCGCGACCGGGGCCGCTTCGGCCGCGCAGGCCCACGCGCTGCGCCACGGTCTGATCGTGGAGCTCGGCGGCCGGGACGACTGCGTCGTACGGATCCTGCCGCCGCTCAATGTGACGGCCGAGGTCGTCGACACCGCCTGCTCGATCCTCGTCGACGCGATCACCGCCCACGCCGCACGTACTCCTTAAGCAGTGGCTCCTCAAAGCAGTGGAAGGCCCGAACGATGCTCATCGTCCAGAAATACGGCGGCTCCTCGGTGGGGAGCACCGAGCGGGTCCGGCGCGTCGCGGAACGCATCGTCGCCACACACGACGAGGGCCACGACGTCGTCGTGGTGGTCTCCGCCATGGGCGACACCACCGACCGTCTCCTCGGGCTGGCGCGGGAGATGGCCCCCGTCCCCTCCCGCCGCGAGCTGGACATGCTGCTGAGCGCCGGTGAGCGCATCTCCAACGCGCTGATGGCCATGGCGGTCCAGACGCTGGGGGTGCCGGCCTGCTCCTTCTCGGGCCAGCAGGCGGGTGTGATCACCAGCTCGGTGCACGGCCGGGCCCGGATCATCGGTGTCGAGCCCACCCGGGTCCGGCAGGCGCTGGACCGCGGGCTGGTCGTGCTGGTCGCGGGGTTCCAGGGCGTCAGCCGGGAAACCGGCGAGGACACCACGCTGGGGCGCGGCGGTTCCGACACCACGGCCATCGCGCTGGCCGCCGCGCTCAAGGCGGACGTCTGCGAGATCTACACCGACGTGGACGGCGTCCACACCGCCGACCCCCATCTGGTGCCGCAGGCCAGGCCGCTGTCCCGGCTGGACTACGACACGATGCTCGAGCTGGCCGCGAGCGGCGCCAAGGTGCTGGCCCCGCGCAGCGTGGAGTACGCGCGCCGGCACCGGGTGACCGTGCGCGTCCGCGCCGCCGAGGGCGGCTGCCCCGGCACCGTGGTGACGGCGTGCGCGGACGAACCGGAGCGCGGGGCGTGCGCGGAACACGCCGCCTGTCCGGAGCGGGCGCCGTTCGTGGGCGTCGCGCACGACCTGTCCACGGCCGAGATCACCGTGACCGCCGTCCCGGCCCGGCCGGGGGCCGTGTCCGCGGTGTTCCGGGTGGTGGCGGACGCCGGTGCGGAGATCGACACGGTCGTCCAGTCGGCGCCGCGCGAACCCGGGGAAGAGCCCGGCGAAGGGGCGGGCGAACGAGCCGGTGACATCAGGTTCGTCCTCCCGAAGAGCGACGTGCCCACCGTGCTCGCGGCGCTGTGCGAACACCGTGCCGAGATCGGCCATACGCATGTGACCAGCCGCGACGACATCGGCCGGGTCTCGCTCATCGGCTCCGGCGTCCGGACGGGCACGGGCGCGATCGCGGCGTTCTGCGAGACGCTGGCCCGGGCGGACGTGCGGTTCGAGTCCATCACGGCGACGGAGACCCGGATCTCGGTGCTCTGTCCCGCGGACCGGCTCCCGGGCGCGCTGCGCGCGCTGCACCGGTCCTTCGGTCTCGGCGCGGACGCCGAACCGGCCAAGCGCCTCGTGCCGTCCGGCCGGGCGGCGCCGGCGGACGCGGGGGCCGAACCGGCGCGTGCGGGCGTCTGCCGGTAGCTCGCCACTGGCTCTTACACAGAGCTAAAATGATGGTATGGCCGCAGGGAGTCTTCCCGACGAGCTCGCCGGGGTTCTGTCCGGTATCCAGCGGATGGCCCGCCGGAGGCTGTGGCACGGCCTTCCGGTACCACGGCCCCGTGGCGCCCAGGTCGAACTGATGCGGCTGGTCACGGCCCGCCCCGGCATCGGCGTCTCGGCCGCCGCCCGCGAGCTGTGCCTGGCCGCCAACACCGTCAGCACCCTCGTCAATCAATTGATGTCGGCCGGCCTGCTGCGCCGGGAGGCCGACCCCGGGGACGGGCGCGCCGTGCTGCTCTTCCCGACGCCGTCGTGCGGGGAACGGCTTCGGGACTGGGACGCGCGGCGTGCCGCGCTCTTCCGGGACCACGTCCGGGAGCTCACGGACGAGGACCGGGCGGCCCTTGCCGCGGCGCTGCCGGCGCTGCGCAGGCTGGCCGCGTCGATGCGGGCGGCGGAGCCCGTCTGACCATCACGGAGGTGCCATGACCACGTCCCTCCCCCACCACGTCGGGGCCGCCGGGCTGAGCGCCGACGGCGCGGCGCTCAGCTGTGTCGACCTCCACTACGCGTTCGGCGCCACCAAGGCCGTGGACGGCTTGGACCTGCGGGTGGAGCAGGGCGAGGTGTTCGGCCTCCTGGGCCCCAACGGCGCGGGCAAGACGACCACGATCCGCGCGATCACCACGCTGCTGCCCGTCCCGCCGGGCGTCGTCGAGGTCTTCGGACACGACGCGGCCCGGCAGAAGATGGCCGTCCGGCGGCTGCTCGGCTACGTGCCCCAGCAGTTGTCCGCCGACGCCGGCCTCACCGGCCACGAGAACGTGGCCCTCTTCGCCCGGGTCTTCGACGTCCCCCGCCGTGAACGCGCCGCGCGCGTCGCGCAGGCGCTGGACGCGGTCGGCCTGACGGATGCCGCGCGGCGGTCCGCCGGAACGTACTCGGGCGGCATGGTCCGTCGTCTCGAGCTCGCCCAGGCCCTGGTGAGCGCCCCGCGCCTGCTGATCCTGGACGAGCCGACCATCGGCATGGACCCGATCGCGCGCGACAGCGTCTGGGAGCGTATCTCCGACATCCGCGCGGGCACGGGCATGACCGTGCTGGTGACCACCCACTCCATGGAGGAGGCCGACCAGCGCTGCGACCGGCTGGCGCTGATGCACCGGGGGCGCGTCCGGGCCCTGGGCACGCCCGAGGAGCTCAAGGCCGAACTGATCGCCCACCGCCGGGAGTCCGGCGACGCGGATCCGCGGCCGCCCTCCCTGGAGGACGTCTTCCGGCACTTCGCGGGCAGCGGCCTGGGCGACCCCGGCCCCGACGAGCAGCGAGGGGAGTTCAGCGATGTCCGCCGTACCCGCCACACCGCGTCCCGCGTCGGCTGACGCCGTGCCGGACGGGCCCGTCGCCCCCGACCAGCGGTTCGCGCTGCTGCTGGCCCCGCCGCGCGCCCGCGGCGGGCTGCGGGTCGTCCCGGCCCGGGTGGCCGCGATGTGCGTGGTCGAGCTGCAGAAGCTGCGGCACGACCGCACCGAGCTCTACACCCGGGCCGTCCAGCCGGCGCTCTGGCTGCTGGTCTTCGGCGAGACCTTCACCCGGATGCACGTCATCCCCACGGGAAACGTCCCGTACATCGACTACCTCGCCCCGGGGATCATCGCCCAGTCGGCGATGTTCATCGCCATCTTCTACGGCATCATGATCATCTGGGAGCGGGACTCCGGCGTTCTCACCAAGCTCCTGGTCACCCCCACCCCCAGGGCCGCTCTGGTGACGGGCAAGGCCTTCGCGTCCGGGGTGAAGGCGGTGATCCAGGCCGTGGTCGTGATCGCCATCGCCGCGGTGCTGGGCGTCGCGCTCACCTGGAACCCGCTGCGGCTGCTGGGCGTTGTCGTGATCGTCCTCCTCGGCTCGGCCTTCTTCGCCTGCCTGTCGATGGCGATCGCCGGGATCGTGCTCACCCGCGACCGTCTCATGGGCATCGGCCAGGCCATCACCATGCCGCTGTTCTTCGGCTCCAACGCCCTCTACCCGGTGGACGTGATGCCCGGCTGGCTGCGGGTGTTCAGCGCCGTGAACCCGCTCAGCTACCAGGTGGACGCCCTGCGCGGGCTGCTCATCGGCACCCACGCCCACCTCCTCGCCGACTTCGCCGTCCTCGCCCTCGCCACGCTCCTGGGCATCGCCGCGGCGGCCTCCCTGCTGGGCCGGCTGGCCCGCTGAGCTACGGGCGGCCGCCGCCGGACGTACCGGGCGTGCCGGGTGCGGCGGGCGGGTGGGCGTGCCCGGTGAAGACGCGTTCCAGCGCGCCCCATCCGGTGTCGTGGGCGCGCTCGGCGGCCTCGGCCCTCCCGCCGCCCCGGATGCCGAACAGCCGCTTGGCGAAGAGCAGATACAGCACGACGGCCAGGTTGATGACCAGCGTCAGGACCTTGGTGGCGCTGATCCGCCCGGTGAGCTCGTACACCTCCGGCACCAGCAGCACCGACGTCGCCACGAAGGTCAGGTACTCCGCCCACCGCTTCGCGTACCAGAGCCCCACGGCCTCGACCCCTTCGAGGACCGCGTACGCCGCCAGGACCAGGCCGACGAGCCAGAGCGTGGCGGCGTGCGCGGCGAAGGCCCTGTCGAGGTCCTTGAGCAGCCCGTGGTTCGCCATCCCGCTCGGCCCTCCGACGCCGTTCTGGATGGCGTCGACGATCCGGTAGAACGGCTTCTGGAGCCGGCCGCGCTCATGGGCGAACACGAAGACGGCGGCGGCGAGCACGGCCAGAACGACGAAGTGCACCATCCGGTCGACGGCGATCAGCCGCAGGACGTACCGGTCCCGCAGCGGCCTGCCCCGCAGCGGGAGCGCGATCTCCACCCGGGCGGGCGGGAACTCCCGCTCCGGCGAGGCGGGCGCGGGCAGCGGCAGCCACGCGTCACAGCGGAGGCAGCGGTGCCAGCGCGCCCCGTCGGCCGTCTCGCGGACGACGAGCGCGTCCTCGTGGCGCACGGCGGCGGCGTCGGTGCCGACGAGGCGGTGCCCGTGGAGGGCGCAGTCGATCAGCTCGTAGACGGGGGCGCGGCGGCGTCGGCGCGGCCCGGGGTGGGGGTGCGCGCCGGGAGCGGGTACGAGGGCGGGCTTTTCCGTCACGGTCGTGGAGTATGCCCGGGTCCGGCGGTGCTACGCCCATGGGTGGGCAAACCGTGGGCGAGCCGACCGGGCACCGGCTATCTACCGTTCGAGTGAACCGACATGAGCGTTTGTGCTGTCAGAACGCCGAAGGCGTCCCTGTACCGTAGCGGCGGCGGATTTCCCGGGCGGACGGTCCCGGCGACGACGGAGGCGGAGAGACCTTGAACGATCCCGGCCGGACCGAGGCGTACACGGCCGAGGACCGCGCGACCATGACCGGGCCCGCGTGCGCGTTCCTCGACCAGTGGCTGGCCACCATGGACACCGCGCTGTCGGAGTGGCGCCGGGCCCATCTCCCGGCCGGTTTCCCCTTCGACTTCGGCCTGGATTCGCTGGACGCGCTGGAGCCGCTGCTGCTGTCGCGCTTCCCGGACCGGGCCGCCATCGACGCCGCGTCCAACGCGGACTTCACGACCGGTGCCGTGCGCTACATCGGCGAGACGCTGCTGCGCGCCGTGCCCGCCCGGTGGGGCTACGAGGACCGCGGCGCGGAGGACACCCACCGCTACAACCGGGTCCCGGTCGTCCGCTCCAACACCCCCGCCGCCTTCATGGAGGCGGTGGCGCCCCATCTGGCCCTCCACCTGCTGGTCCGCGACCGGGGGCTGGGGACGCTGCGGCAGTTCACCGGCCCGCTCCTCGACGCCCACGAGGCGGCGGAACTCGCGGGCGGCTGAACCGTCACCGGGCCGTGTACGTCAGGCAGTCCGCCGCGTCCTGGAGGGCGGCCACCGTGATGCCGGGCGCCTGGCACTCGAGCCCGACGTTGTGGAGGCACCCGGCCATGTGGCAGGCGCCCACCCGCCCCACGGCGGAGGTGTCGCCGCCCTTGACCGGGTGCACGAAGAACGTGTCGCAGCGCGCGCGGGTCGCGTCGCCCACGGTGATGGCCAGGGCATGGCAGGCGCTGTCCTCGTTGTACGCGCACTCGGCGACCTCGCACACGGCCACCTGGGGCATCTCCACAGCGCTCTCCTCGTTCCTGGGGGTTCGCGCCTGATGCCTTCCTCGGGTATGAGGTCGTGACACCGCCCGTCCCGTCCGTTCACCCGGAAGCCGGGGCCGGGCGGTCCGGTCGGCGGTCCGGTCGGCGGCCCTGTCGCGCCAGCAGTTCCCTCTCCTGTTCGGGGCTGAATCCGCGCCGGAGCGGGGGCAGACCGCGGGCGCGGTCCCAGGCGAGGACGTCGGCTGCCGTCACCTCCAGCGGGGTCGCGGGCAGGCCCGCCGCGCGGGCGCGGGCCGGGCTGCGCTGCTGGGAGGGCCGGTCCGGGCGCAGCAGGGGGAAGAGCGGTGGCAGCTCTTCGGGGGCCACCGTCACCGGGACGATCTCGACCCGTGTCCCGGCCACGCGGGCGCAGGTGCGGATGAGCCCGCCGAGCGTGGTGGGTTCGGCGGGGCCCACGGCGTGGAACGCACCGGGGCGGTCGTCGGCGAGCAGCCGGCCGACGAGGCGGGCCAGGTCGCGCGAGTCGACGATCTGGACCGGCTGGGCGGGGTCGGTGGGCAGGGCGACGCGGCCGCCGAGGGCGGCCCGCCGCACCCAGTAGGTAAAGGTGTCCGACGGGTCGTGGGGGCCCGCGACCTTGCCCGGCCGGACGATCGTGGCCCGGGTGCCGTACCGGGCCAGGACGTCGTCCTCGCAGGCGACCTTGCACGGCCCGTACGTGGAGTCGTCGAGCACCTCGGTGTCGCGCACGGGCGGGCGGCGCGGGATGTCCTCGTCGGAGCCGGGCCGCAGGCCCGTGTTGTCGTAGACGGCGTGGCTGGAGATGAACAGGTACCGGCCGACGCGGTCGCCCAGCGCGTCCATGGCCTGGCCGACGTGGCGGGGGACGAAGCCGCTGACGTCCACCACCGCGTCCCAACGGCCGTCGCGCAGCGCGGCGTAGTCGCCGGTGTCGCGGTCGCCGATGAGCCGGGTCAGCCCGGGGAACAGGTCGGTGCCCGTCCTGCCCCGGCTGAACAGGGTCACCCGCGCGCCGGCGCGCAGGGCGTCCTCCACGATCGCGCGGCCCACGAACGACGTGCCGCCGAGCACGAGAACGCTCATGTCCATGGCGTGGTCCATGGCCGTCGACCCTACCCGGCGGGGTCCCGGGCGGAAACCGCCGGGCGGGCGCGGGTGTTCACCGCGCGCGGCGCCGGAGGGCGATGACGTTGTCGGTGACGGTGGCCGTCCGTCCGTCGGGGCCGGTGACCTGGCGGGCGGGGGTGTCCAGGCGCTCGGTGTGCCACTCGTCGAGCGCGAGGCCCAGCGCGGCGAGTTCCTCCCGCGGGGTGGGGACGGCGGCGTCCTCGTGGGGGTGCCAGGACCACGGGGGGACGGTGGCATGGGTGACGACGAGCAGGAGGCCGCCGGGCGCGACCTCCTCCGCGACCGCGCGCAGGATCCGTTCGCGGGGCAGTTCCACGTTCGACTGGAAGAACTGGGCGGAGACCAGGTCGAAGGGGCCGTCGGGGAGGGTGCGGGCCAGGTCGTGCCGCTGGAAGTCGATCCGGTCCGCGACGCCCGCCTCGGCGGCGTGGCCCGCGGCCCGCTCCAGGGCGGTGGCGGCCACGTCGGCGGCGGTCACCCGCCAGCCGCGCCGGGCCAGCCAGACCGCGTCGGCGCCCTCGCCGCAGCCCAGGTCGAGGGCGGTACCGGCCGGCAGCGGCGCGACGACGTCGACGAGGACGGGGTTCGCCCGGCCGCTCCACACGCGTGCGCGCTCCCGGTAGCGCCGCTCCCAGTACTCCGCGACGTCGGTGGCGACGTCCTCGGCGCGGTGGTCGTGCCGGTGCTCGCTGATGCTCATCAGGGGTCCTCCCTCTCGGTTCACCGTGAGCCTCGCCCGGACCCCGCCCGCTTGACAAAAATTCTTGCCGGATCGGCAAATAGGGGGATGACCGACGACGACATTCCCCAGGTGCTCAGCGCTGTCGGCCCCCGGCTGCGGGCGCTGCGCCACGAGCGCGGGGTCACCCTGGCGCGGCTGAGCGAGACCACCGGGATCTCGCTCAGCACCCTCTCCCGGCTGGAGGCCGGGCAGCGCAAGCCGACCCTCGAACTGCTGCTGCCGCTGGCCAAGGCATACGGCGTCCAGCTGGACGAGCTGGTCGGCGCGCCGCCCACCGGCGACCCGCGCGTCCACTCCCGCCCGTTCACCCGGAACGGGAAGACCTTCATCCCGCTGACCCGCGACCTCGGCGGCGGTCTGCGCGCCTTCAAGCACATCGTCCCGGCCAAGGCGACGAAGGACGTCCGGCCCGAGCAGAAGACCCACGAGGGCTACGAGTGGCTCTACGTGCTGTCGGGGCGGCTGTGGCTGGCGCTCGGCGAGCACGATCTCGTCCTCACCGCCGGAGAGGCCGCCGAGTTCGACACGCGCGTCCCCCACGGCTTCGCCAACGCCGGTGAGGAGCCGGTGGAGTTCCTCAGCCTCTTCGGCCCGCAGGGCGAGCGGATGCACGTACGGGCCCGGCCCGGCGGCGCGTGACGGGCGCGCGGGGCGGGCTACCGGCGCCCCGAGGGGGGTAGAACCACCCCCGTCGGCGGCGGACGGTGGGAGTGGTGCGGGTGAAGTGGCGGGACCGGCTGCGGTACTGGTTCGACAGCACCATGGACCGTGGCACACCGGCCCTCATCGGCTGGCTGGCGCTGACGTCGGTGGTGCTGATCGCCGTCACGACCGTGCTGGTGGTGACCCTCACCGACGAGGACACCGAGGCCAACGGCGGCTGGGCGGGCGTGGCGTGGATGAGCATGCTGCGCACCCTGGACCCCGGCACCATGGGCGGGGACCACGGCGGCTGGGTGTTCCTGGCGCTGATGCTGATGGTGACCGTCGGGGGCATCTTCATCGTCAGCACCCTCATCGGTGTGCTCACCACGGGGCTGAACAACCGGATCCAGCAGTTGCGCAAGGGGCACTCGCAGATCATCGAGAGCGGCCACACCGTCGTCCTGGGCTGGTCGGAGCAGATCTTCACGGTCGTCGCCGAGCTGGTCGAGGCCAATCAGAGCGAGCGGCGCTCCTGTGTGGCCATCCTGGCGGACCACGACAAGGTGGCCATGGAGGAGCAGATCCGGCTGCGGGTCCCCGAGACCCGCCGGACACAGGTGATCTGCCGGTCGGGCAATCCGCTGAAGCAGGCGGACCTGGAGCTGGTGAGCCCGGACACGGCGAAGGCCGTCATCGCGCTGCCGTCGTTCTGCCGGGACAGCGACACCAAGGTCATCAAGATGCTGCTGGTCCTCAACAACCGGCCGTGGACCAGGGGACGGCCGCCGCTGATCGCGGCCGTGCAGGACGCGGGCAACCTCGCCGCCGCCCGGCTCGCGGCGGGGCCGAGCGGACTGGTGGTCGACGCGGACGACCTCGCCGTGCGGCTGACCGTGCAGTCGCACCGGCAGTCCGGCCTGTCCACGGTCTGCAACGAATTGCTGAGCTTCTACGGCAACGAGATCTACATCGTCGAGGAACCGGCCCTCGCCGGGGTGGCCTTCGGCGACGCCCTCCACCGCTACTCCCTCGGCGTGCCCATCGGCGTGGCCCGGGCGGAGGGCATGATCCTGCTGAACCCGCCCATGGACACCCTCATCGGCGCGGAGGACGGCGTCATCCTCGTCGCCGAGGACGACGAGTTCATCCGGCTCGCGGACGAACCGCCGCCGATCGTGGAGAAGGCGATCGCCAGGGGCGCCTGGCGGCCACCGGCCCCCGACCACACGCTGCTGATCGGCTGGAACTCCCGGGCCACGAAGATCATCGAACTGCTGGACCGGTTCACCCGGCCCGGCTCCACCCTCGACGTGGCCTCCCCCGGCCGCCCGGCCGGCTTCGACGACCTGGCGCCGGAGCGCCTCGCCCTCGGGCACAAGCCCTGCGAGCCGACGAACAGACGGTCGCTGGAGGCCCTCTCCCCGGGCGACTACCAGCACATCCTCGTCCTCTCGGACGAGGCCGTCGACCCCGAACGGGCCGACAACCACACGCTGGTGACCCTTCTCCACCTCCGCGACATCGAAGTCGGCCTCGGCGACCCCTACTCGATCGTCTCGGAGATGAACAACGACAGCAACCGCGAGGTCGCCCAGGTCACCAAGGCCGACGACTTCATCGTCAGCAACAAGCTGATCTGCCTGCTGCTGACGCAACTGGCCGAGAACCAGCGGCTCTACCGGGTGCTGCGCATCCTGCTCGACCCGGCCGGCTCGGAGATCTACCTCAAGCCGGCGGACCACTATCTGGTGCCCGGCGCCGAGGCCACCTTCGCGACCGCCGTCGAAGCCGCCCGCAGACGGGGCGAGGTCGCGATCGGCTACCGCCTCGGCCGGGACCGCGACACCGCGCCCTCGTACGGGGTGTGCCTCAACCCGTCCAGGACCGAGCCCTTGACCCTGTGCGAAGGGGACCAGATCGTCGTACTCGCGGAGGAGGGGTGACAGGCGTGACAAAATACTTCATTGCTTGCGCAAGTCGGGAACCATAGGTTTTGGCCTGGCGTTATGCGAAATGACAACACCGCGCGATGACAGCACGCGGTCCAGCGAACTCCGGAGGAAGAACATGGCCGTGACCCTGGCCAAGGGCGGCAACGTCTCACTGAGCAAGGAGGCCCCGGGCCTGACGGCCGTCATGGTCGGGCTGGGCTGGGACGTGCGCACCACCACGGGTGCCGACTACGACCTCGACGCCTCCGCCCTGCTGTGCGACACGGCCGGGAAGGTCCTCTCCGACGAGCACTTCGTGTTCTTCAACAACCTCCGCAGCCCCGAGGGCTCGGTGGTGCACTCCGGGGACAACCTCACCGGCGGCGGCGACGGGGACGACGAGCAGATCCAGGTCGCGCTGGGCCAGGTACCGCCCGGGGTCGCCCGGATCGTCTTCCCGGTGTCCATCTACGACGCCGACCAGCGCGGCCAGAGCTTCGGGCAGGTGCGCAACGCGTTCATCCGCGTGGTGAACCAGGCCGACGGCCGTGAGCTCGCCCGCTACGACCTCACCGAGGACGCCTCCACCGAGACGGCGATGGTCTTCGGCGAGCTCTACCGGCACGGCGCCGAGTGGAAGTTCCGGGCCATCGGCCAGGGTTACGCCTCCGGGCTGGCGGGCATCGCCTCGGACTTCGGCGTCAACGTCTGACGGTCAGTGGGAATCCCCGGCGCGGGTGATGCCCGGGGCGGGTGAGGAGGCGGACGGCGCATGGCAGCTCGGCGACCCTTGAGGCGGCTCGCCGCGACGGTCGTGGCGACCGCGGCGGCGGCCGGGGCCCTCACGGCCTGCGGCGGCACGGGCGACCGGGCCGCGCCGCCGCCCGCCTCGGCGAGCCCCGGCGCGCCGGGCGGGCCGTCACCGTCCGCGAACCAGGACCCCGCGCGCTTCGCGCCCCAGGTCGTGAAGCACGCGGGCCGGGCGAAGATCGACGCCCAGCTGCTGATGGCGATCCTCTACAACGAGTCGTACAAGCCGCACGACCCGGCGCTGGAACGGGCCTGGCAACGGATGAAGCCCGATTCGGCGTTCGGCATCGCCAATATGCACAAGGCGGCCTTCGACGACACCAAACAGGGCCGCGACTTCGCGAACCGGTCGTGGGACGAACTGCCCGACGATCCCGGCCTGGCCGTCGAAGCGGCGGCGTGGTACCTCCACGACCTGGCCGCCCAGCTGCCGGGGCAGCCGTCCGGCCCCTACACCAGGAACGAGCTGCTGGCGCTGGGCTACAACGCCGGCGCGGGCAACATGAGCGCGTTCGCCCGGGGCGCGAAGCCCGGCCCCCAGGCCCAGTCGTACCTGGACCGGCTCCGCTCCAACTGGGCGAAGGCCGGACAGGCCGTCAAGCGATAGGGCCTCCGCCGGGGGCACTCAGCCGACCACCCGCAGACCGAGCGCGGCGCACACGGCGGCGGCCTGCTCCGGTGAGATCACCGTGCCGCGCAGCCGGGACACCACGGTCTCGCCGATCTCGCCGAGGTCGGCGCCGCGCAGATCGGCGCCGTCCAGCCGGGCGTCCCTCAGATCGGCCCCGCGCAGCCGGCAGTCCTCGAAGACCGCGTCCCGCAGATCGGTGCGGTGAAGGTGTGCCTCGGTCAGGTCGCAGCCGGTGAGGTGGATGCCGCGCACGGCCGTGTCGCGCAGGTCGACGAGCTGCATCGCGCAGTTCCGCAGGGTCAGGGTGACGGCCAGGCCGCGCAGCGCGGACAGGTCCGCGCCGGTCATCCGGCAGCCCGTGAACGCGGCGTCGTCCAGCAGGGCCCGGGTGAAGCAGGAGTTGGCGAGGTCGGTCCGCTCGAAGACGGCGTCGCCGAGGTCGGCGTCCTCGAAGTCCGCCGAGGCGAAGGAGCCGCCCTCGAAACGGGCCCGCGTCAGCACCGCCTCCGTGAGACGGGCCCCGACGGCGACGCAGTCGTCGAACACGGCCTCGTCGAGATCGGCGCCGCGCAGATCGGCCCCGCTGAGGTCGCAGCGGCGCAGCACGATGGGAGCCGTGCGCCGGGCGAGGGCCACGCGCAGGTCCAGGCCGGCGAGGTCGAGGCCGGTGGGCTCGTCCTGCGCGGCCAGCGCGTCGAGGGCGTCCTGCGGGGTACGGGGAGCGGCGTTCATGCCGCCAGCATAGGCAACCGGCGAGAGGGGTTCCGCCGGCCGCCCATCGCGTCCCTCGGTGCCGCCCGGGCCACGGGACTTGAGCACACCGCACCGCCGCCCGCGCCCGGTCCGGCCGGGTCAGCTCCCGACGCTCCGACGAGCCGTCACCCACGCGGGTGTCCCGGGGGCCGTCCCGGGCGATCGTGGGTCCGTGCGGTCCGACGGCCCGTGCCGCACACGGATCTCAGCCACGGACAGATCTCAGGAACATACGGAGCTCAGGGACAGGAGCACGCCACCATGGCCATCGTCGTCACATTCCAGGTCGAGGGCACCGCGGGTCAGAAGCTCTACGACGACTGCATCACCCGGATCACCAACGGCCGCGGCTTCACCTCGCCGGCCGACCTGCCCGTGCCCGGCCTCCTCGCGCACATCGCGGGTCCGGTGGACGGCGGCTGGCGGGTCGTCGACGTCTGGGAGTCCTCCGAGGCGCTGGAGGCCTTCGCCAAGCACCTCGGCCCCATCCTGGCCGAGCTGGGGTACGCCGATCTGCATCCCGACGTCACCCCCGCCTACAACGTCGTCCTCCGCTGACCGGACCACCACCGGCGGGCCCGCGCCGCACTCCCCTGCGATGCGGCGCGGGCCGCCCCGGCGTCGACCTCCACCCTGCCGTCCCCCACGCCCCGGAACATCCCTCCGGGGGCGGGTGTCCCTCCGCCGTACGGCGGAGGCCCTACGACCACGGGTCGTACCGTGGCGTCATGACACCGCTGAGCTTCGACCGCCTCCGCGCCGAAATCCTCACGCAGACCGACCTGTTGCGGTCGCATGTCAAAGGCGCGGACCTCCGCGTCCCCGTGCCGTCCTGCCCCGGCTGGAACCTCGGGCAGTTGCTGCGCCACCTGGGCTGGGCGCACCGCTGGGCGGAGACGATCGTGCGGACGCGATCGCCGGAGGCCGTCTCCCACACGCGGCTCGACGACGTCGCCGGGTACGCCGACGAGGACGTGGCCGTGGTCGGCCCGTGGCTGGCCGAGGGCGCGGAGCTGCTGGTGGCCGCGCTGCGGGACGCCGGGCCGGGGGCGGTGGTGTGGACCCCGGTGCCCGGGGAGACCTCCCCGGCGTTCTGGGCCCGCAGGATGACGCACGAGACGGTCGTCCACCGGGCGGACGCGACGCTGGCAGCCGGTGGGGAGTTCACCGTCGACCATGACGTCGCCGTCGACGGGCTCGACGAGTGGATGTCCTTCGGCTCGGTACCGGAGGCGTTCGCCCCGGGTCCCGGGGTGCCCGCCCTGCTGGGCCCCGGCCGTACGCTCTCCTTCCGCGCGACGGGCGGCGCGCCCGGGGCGGGGGCGTGCTGGCGGGTCGACCTCACCGGCGACGTCCCCGTCTGCAGCCGTGGCCGCGAGGAGGCCGCCGTCGTCGCGAGCGCCCCGCCGGCCGACCTCCTGCTGTTCCTCTACGGCCGCCCCACGGTGGGCGGTGGCCCGGAGGTCAGTGGGGACGCGGCGCTGCTGGAGCTGTGGCGGGAGCGGACCGGCTTCTGGCTCCACGAGTGAGCGTGCCGCCGACGTAGGAATCCCGCCACGGAAGCGATCGGATCACGCCGAAAGGCGGGACACGCGGGGAGCCGGTGTCACCGGTGGGCGCGTCCTGCGGTTGTGTCTGCGTGCCACACCGTCACGCTCACACACCACGAAAGGGATCCGACGCCTCCATGACCCTCCACCGCACCGCCGTCCGGGCCGTCTCCTCCGCCGCGCTGGCCACGGCGCTCAGCCTCGTCCCCCTCCACATGGCCTCGGCGGCGCCGGCCGGCGTGGCCGTCAAGGCCGCCAATGCCTTCAAGGGCGACCCCGGCGACGGCGGGTGGCACGGCGACGGGCTGGAGCTCAACGCCGCCGACAACAAGAAGGTCGACACCTTCCTTCTCCGCGCCCGCCGCGCGGAGCGGAACATCAGCCCCCAGGTCCGGGCGGCGGCCGTGATCAGCCACGCCCAGGTGATCGGCTTCGACCACCGGCTGAAGTCCGCCGACTCGCTCAAGCGCAAGGTCGCCACCGCCCTGAAGGAGACCCCCGGCCGTTCCGTGGACCAGGCGCTGGCGGGCATCAGCGACTCCGTCCGCTACACCCTGCAGTGGCCCGACGGCCGGTACACGTCGGGCGTCGCCCTCGCCTCGTCGGTCCTGGCGGGCTGGGGCGACGACAACGTCAAGTGGTCCAACACCTGGAACCGTCCGAAGGGTTACAAGGGCGTCAATTCCGCGTGGAAGGAGCCGCGTTCGGGGCACGTCTTCGAGGTGCAGTTCCACACCCCGGCGAGCAAGCGGGCGCAGGAGGAGACCCACAAGCTCTACGAGGAGCAGCGGCTGCCCACGACCACGCCCGAGCGCAAGAAGGAGCTCCAGGAGCAGCAGGACGCGATCTTCGCCGCCGTGCCCGTGCCCGCCGGGGCACCGGAGCTGAAGGCCCCCGCGTCACGCCGCCAGCCGGCCCACCCCGCTCACCCCGTTCACTCCGCCGTCTGACGCAGGAGGGCGAACGCCTCCACCTCCAGCGGCAGCTCGGGCCGGAACAGCGCGGCCACCTGCACGGCCGTGCCGGCGGGCAGCGCCGCAGGTTCTCGAAGACCTGCCGTACCCGGGCGGCGGGGTCGCCCTCGCCGGCCACCTCGCCATGTGGATGAGTCGAGTGTCGGTCATGGCGGCACCCTGACCCGTGGAAGATCATTTCCGCTACCCGCCTACCGTGGTCGGGTGGACGGAACGAGAACGACCGAAGCGATGACGGCTCCCCGCACGCCGGGGCCCCGCCGGGACCCGGGGGCCGTGCTGGCGCCGGTCGCCGTGGCGGCGGCCGGGCTGGGGACGACGAGCCTGTGGTGGGCCTTGCCTGCCATGGCCGCCGCGTTCCTGGCCGGGCGTCTGTCGGGGCGGACCCGGCCGTTGGTGGTGGCGCTGACCGTGCTGGTGACGGCGGCGTCGATCGCCGTGGTGGCCGTGCCGGGGCTGCTGGTGCTCGGCAGCCGGTTCGTGGTCGTGGTGGTCGGGGCCGCGCTGCTGCCGTGGTTCGCGGGCCGGGTGTGGCGGCAGTACCAGGAGCTGACCCGGCTGGGCTGGGACCGCGCCGCGCGGCTCGAGCGCGAGCAGCGGCTGGTGGCGGAGCAGGCGCGGCTGCGCGAACGGGCGCGCATCGCCCAGGACATGCACGACGCCCTCGGGCACGACCTGAGCCTGGTCGCGCTGTCGGCGGGGGCGCTCAAGCTCGCCCCGGGCCTGGCGGAGGCGCACCGGGCGGCGGCCGAGGACGTCCGGGCCCGGGCGGCGGGCGCGGTCGAACGGCTGGGGCAGGTGATCGGCATCCTCCGCGAGGACGCGGACGGCGCGCCCACGGAGCCGGCGGACTTCGCCGTCGCGCGGCTGGTGGAGGACGCGGCGGCCTCGGGGCTGCCGGCCGTGCTGCGTGTCGAGGGCGAGGAGTACGCGATGCCGCCCGCCGTGGAGCGGGCCGCGCACCGGGTCGTCCAGGAGGCGCTGACGAACGTCGCCAAGCACGCCCCGGGCGCGGCGGTCACCGTGCGGCTCTCGCGGACGGCCGCGGAGGTCGTGGTCTCGGTGGAGAACACCGCCCCGCCCGCGCCCGGGGCCCCGCCCCTGCCCGGCGGCGGGCTGGGGCTGATCGGCCTGGACGAGCGGGTGCGGCTGGCGGGCGGCTCGTTCGACTGCGGTCCGCGCGGGGGCGGTTTCGCGGTGACGGCCCGGCTGCCGCGCACCCCGTCCGCGGCCGCCCGGCCCGTGTCCTCCCCGCCTTCCGCACAGGCCGGCGCGCTGCCGCCGGAGCACCGGCGGGCCCGGCGGCGGGCCGGCCGGGCCCTGGCCGCCGCGGTCGCGGTGCCGCTGCTGGCCACGGCGGTGCTCACGGGCGCCCTGACGGCGTGGGGCTCGCTGACGCTGTCCCACACCGTCCTCGACCCCGGCGACTACGCCGCGTTGCGCGTCGGGCAGAATCGCGCGGAGGTGGCGCGCGTGCTGCCCGACCGTCAGTTGCCGTACCGGCCACGGGCGTACGAACCGAAGGGGCCGGGGATCGAGTGCGAGTACTACGCGGTGACGGCCGCCCGGTTCGTCTCGAGTTCCGGGGACGCGTACCAGCTCTGCTTCCAGGGCGGCCGGCTGATCGGCCGTACCGTCTTCGGCGGGTGAGCGGGCGGTGATCCGGGTCCTGATCGCCGACGACGAGCCGATGGTCCGCGCGGGCGTCCGGGCGGTGCTGGCCACCGACCCGGAGCTGACGGTCGTCGCGGAGGCGGGCGACGGCGCCGAGGCGGTGGAGCTGGTCCGCCGGCACCGGCCCGACGTGGCCGTCCTCGACGTCCGCATGCCGCGCGTGGGCGGCATCGAGGCGCTGGCGTCGCTCCGGGTCGCCGCGCCCGACACCGGCGTCGTGATGCTCACGACATTCGGCGAGGACGACTACATCCTCCAGGCGCTCGCGGGCGGCGCCGCCGGATTCCTCGTCAAGTCGGGCGCGCCCGAGGAGCTCGTCGCGGGCGTCCGCGCGGTGGCCGGCGGCGCCGCGTACCTGTCACCGAAGGTCGCCGCCCGGGTGGTGGCCCATCTCGCCGCCACCGGCGCCGGGTCCGCCGCCGGCCGGCGCGCCGCCGCCCGGGAACGGGTCGCGGCCCTCACCGCCCGCGAGCGGGACGTGCTGGCCCATGTGGCCGCCGGGCTGTCCAACGGGCAGATCGCGCGGCGGCTGCACGTGGTGGAAGGCACCGTCAAAGCGCACGTCAGCTCCATACTGGCCCGGCTGGGCGTCGACAACCGTGCCGCGGCCGCCGTCATGGCCCACGAAGCGGGTGTGACGCCCCCGGCCGCCCCGGTCCGCTCCGAACCGTGACATCAGCCGGGCCACCGGCTCGACCGTGACCTGCGACAGCGCGAGGGACAGCACGACCGCGGCCGCCGCGCCGAGCACGGAGCCTGCCAGCACGTCGTGCGGGTAGTGGACGCCCACGGCGACCCGCAGCAGCGCGCCCGCCGCGCCCAGCGGCAGGGTCACGACGGCGAGCCGCGGCCGTGCCAGGGCCACGCCGACGGCGATCGCGACGGCGAGGGTCGAGTGGTTGCTGGGGAAGGACCAGTCCCCCACCCCGGGACACGGATCGACGGCCGTGACACCGCTCAGCGCCCGGCAGGGCCGCTCCTCGTCCACCGTCGTCTTCAGGACCTCGCTGATCCCGTACGCCACGACGGTGGCGACACCGGCCAGCACCACCGCGGCGACCGTCCGCGCGTCCCCGCGGCGCAGCCCGCGCAGGCCGGTCCACACGAGCAGCAGCCCGAGCACCACCAGCGTCCCCTCGGTGGCCAGGCCGAGCGACGTCCCCACCCACCCCGGCGCGTCCGCCGCCGCCCCGGCGAGCGACCGGTACACGGAGACGGAGGCCCCGCCGGTGACCTCGACGGCCCCGCCCGGCCCGGGCGTCCCGCCGGGCGTCAGCCACCACAGCAGCCCGGCGGCCGCGACCGCGACCCCCACGGCGGCCGCCGGCCGCCACCCGGGCCGGCCGGTGCTCGTTGACGTTCGTTTCCTGTCACGCTGTTCCATGAGCCCGAACCTACGGACCCGCAACCGGCGCCACCCCTGCCGAACGGCATCGCCGACCCCTGACGATCGTCAGGGTTGCGAAGGCGCCAGAGGGGCGGGTACAGCGAGGAAGGGGCCCAGGGCGGTCAGGCTGTGCTCCACCGCCTCGGCGCCGTAACGGAGCATCCGGTGCTCGTACGCGTCGACGGCGTCGGGCAGGGTGCGGCGGCCCGCGTGGGCGTCGACGAGCAGGCTCCGCAGCAGGTCGGCGTCGCGCAGTGCCGTGTTGGCGCCGTTGCCGCCGCTGGGGGACGTGGCGTGGATGGCGTCCCCGAGCAGGGTCACGGGTCCCAGGGGCCACCTCTGTCCCGGCCGCACCACCCGGATGGAGAGCAGGGTGCTGTTGTCGGGGTCGGCGGCCTCCACGACGGCCCGCACCTCGGGGTGCCAGCCCTCGGTCCGGGCCAGTACGGTCCGCTGCGCCCCGTCGCGGCCGGGTTCGGGCGCCTGGCCGGGCGGCAGCAGCATGGCCCAGCGGAGGTAGTCGGCGGTGCCGGGCAGCGAGAGCCCGGGCGTCAGCTCGGCCGCCGCCTCCCGCGGCGGCCGGCGGAAGCGCATCAGGCCGAGCAGCATGCTCACGTCCCGGTCGACGACCCGGGTGCCGAAGCCGGGGACCAGACCGGCGAAGCGGTCGGTGAGCGGCGTACGGCCGATGACGAACCGGACGCCGGTGTCGTGGGGGCGGACGGCCGGCGCCAGCCGGGCCCTTACGGCGGAGTTGACGCCGTCGGCGCCGACCAGCAGATCGGCCGTGGTGGTGGACCCGTCCGCGAAGCGGGCCTCCACCCGGCCGTCGGACCGCACGTGATAGCCCGTCAGCTCCTGGCCGAAGCACAGGGCGTCGTCGAGCCCCGCGAGCAGGATGTGGCGCAGGACGTGCCGGTCGGCGGCGGTGGCCCCCTCCGTCGGTTGCTCGTGGAGCGGGCGCAGCCGCGGGTCGACGGCGCGGGCGGGGCCCGTCATGTCGCCCAGGGTGGCCTCGACCAGGGAATAGAGGTCTTCGGGCAGGCAGCCGCGCAGCGCGGCGCGCCCTTGTTCGGCGAGGCCGATCCGGAAGCCCTGGAAACGAGCTGTGACGCCCGGGTCCTTCTCGTGGACCGTCACGTCGACGCCGGCGCGCCGGAGCCCCTGCGCCAGACACAGCCCTCCCAGCCCCGCGCCGATCACGATGACACGCATGTCTCCCCCTTATTGAGCACTGCTCAATTGAACACCGCTCAAGCTACTTGGTCGGTGTTCAATTCCGCAAGGAACAGCGGGCATCATGGGACGGCGAAGGAACAATGGGAGGTTCGCGATGCCGCTGGACAGGTCAGTCGTGCTGAAGGCCGCGCTGGAGCAGCTCGACGAGGTGGGGCTGGACGAGTTCTCCACCCGCAAACTGGCGGCCGCGCTGGGCGTGCGGGTCGGCGCCCTCTACTGGCACTACCCCAGCAAGCAGGCGCTGCTGGACGCGATGGCCGAACACATCGCCGCCGACGCGGCGGCCGCACCGCTGCCCGAGGGGGACTGGGCGGAGCGGCTGGCCGCGATCGCCCGGGCGCACCGCGACGCCATGCTCGCGCGTACCGACGGGGCGCGGGTCATCGCCTGCATGAGCGCGCCTGGCCCCATGGCGCGCGCCTTCTTCGAGCGGCTCGTCGGCGTGCTCCGGGGGGCGGGGCTGGACGCCGAGGCCGCCGCCTCCGCCGCCGACGTCCTGACCAGCTACGTCAACGGGTTCACCGTCGAGGAGCAGGCCCGTGGGCTGCGGCGACAGAGCACGGCCGAGCGCGAGCGGCTCTTCGGCTTCGGCGTCTCCGTGGTGATCGCCGGGCTGCGCCCGCTGGTCGAGGGCTGAGCCCGGGGGCCGTTCGGCTCAGCCCGTGATGTGCCCGCGCGACGGGGCGGCCCTCCCCCTCAACGGCCATCCTCCTCAACGGGCGGCCTCCTCACGACCAGCCTTCTCAACGGGCGTTCCCCGCGCGGGAACCGTCTTCCCGGGCTTCCCGCCGGCGCGCGGGAGGAGGGCCGCCGGGAGCAGGCCGAGGGCGGTGACCCCGGCCAGGACCAGGAGGGCCGGGCCCATCCTGGGGGCCGCGCCCCCGCCGGCCTGCGGTCCGGTGAGCATCATGCCCGCGGCGACGGCGATGCCGAACGCCGGACCGACGTTCATCGCGGTCTGCTTGAGACCGCCGACGACCCCGGCGTACCCGGGCGGGGCGTCGCCGACGACCGTCCCGGTGGCGGTGACCATCACGGTGGCGAACCCCGCGCCGAGCACCGCGAAGGCGGCACCGGCGACCGTCCACGGGCTGTCCGCGTCGAGCCGGGAGAGCCCGGCGACGCCGAGGACGACGAGGAGCGACCCGGCGGTCGCCATGCGGCGTGGGCCGTGGCGGCGCAGGGCGGCGGCCGCGACGGGCGCGCCGAGGACCATCAGCACGGTCAGCGGCAGCACGCGCAGGCCGCAGTCGAGCGGGCCGTACCCGAGGACGTTCTGCAGGAAGAACGTCGTCACGAACAGCGCCCCGAACATGCCTGCCGTGGTGAGCAGCAGGAGCGTCATCGACGCCGTCACCGGCACGGACCGGGCCACGGCGCGCGGCACGATCGGCTGTGGCGTGCGGCGTTCGTGCGCGGCGAACGCCGTCGCGAGTGCCGCGACGGCCACGAGGCCGAGGAGCGTGGGCGGGGCCGTCCAGCCGTGTTCCGGTACGCCGACGAGGGTGTGGACCAGGGCCGCGAGCGCCGTCGTGAGGAGGGCGGCGCCGGGGAGGTCGAGCCGCTGGGAGCCGTCGCGGGGCGGCGCGGGGGCGCGGACGGCGAGGGTGACCGCGGCGCTCGCGAGGGCGACCGGCACGTTGATGACGAACACCGCGCGCCAGCCCAGCGGGCCGACGAGGGCGCCCCCGAGCACGGGTCCGGCCGCGGCCGCCACCCCGATCGCGCTCGCGCGGAGGGCGACGGCGCGGGCGAGCCGTTCCTCCGGGTACGCCGACCTCAACAGGGCGAGGGTCGCGGGCTGGAGGAGCGCCCCGAACACGCCCTGGGCGGCGCGCAGTCCGATCACCCAGCCGATGCCGGGCGCGAGCGCGATGCCCGCCGAGGCGGCCGCGAAGCCGATCAGTCCGAGGCGGAGCATCAGCGGGTGCCCGTACCGGTCGCCGAGGCGTCCGGCGACGACGAGGAGCGCGGCGACGGCCAGCAGATAGCTCGTGCTCGTCCACTGGACCTGGGCGACGCCCGCGCCGAAGTCCCGTTGCAGGCTGGGCTGCGCCACGCTCAGCACCGTGCCGTCCAGCGCGACGATCATCGCGCCGGCCACGCTGACGAGGAGGACGAGGCGGGCGCGCGCGGTCTCCGTCACGGGTTCACCGGACCGAGGTGGGCGTCCAGGGCGGCGGTGACGAGCGCGTCGAGCGGGGCGGGGAGGAGGCGGCCGGCTCCGGCGCGTTCGCCGGCGGGGGTGCCGAGGGCGAGGGGCAGGCTCTCCGAGGTCCAGAGCTGGGCGATGCCGTGGAGGTTGGCCCAGAGGGCGGCGGCCGCGACGTCCGGGCGGTCGTCTCCGTCCGCGCGTGCGCGGCAGTGAGCGACGAGCCCGGTGAGGAGGCCGAACAGGGGGAGCGTCGACTCCCGGAGCCGGGACCCGGCCTCGTTCGGCTCGTGCTTCTCGCTGTCCAGCAGGTCGTGGCGGAACATCAGCTCGAACATGCCGCGGCGCTCCAGCGCGTATCCGACGTACGTCCGGGCCAGGGCGTCCAGCCGGGCGCGCGGCGTCGCGGTCTCTTCTGTGATGGCGGCGACGCGGGCACCGAGGTCAGCGAAGCCGCGGCGGGCGATCGCGGAGAGGAGGGAGTGGTGCGTCGGGAAGTACCGGCGCGGGGCCCCGTGCGACACACCGGCGCGACGGGCGATCTCCCGCAGGCCCAGCGCGGCGGTGCCCTCGCTCAGCACGAGCTCCACTCCGGCGTCGATCAGCCGTTCCCGGAGGGAGGAGGTATCGGGTTCCTGTGACATGCGCACTGTCTATCATCGGGGCGTAGACACTGTCTACGCGCTGCGGCGCGTGCCTCGCCCGATGGGACATGAACCGAGTGCGGCTGGGCAGGCGAACGGCAGGAGGTAAACGACTGATGGTTCCGATCCTTCTCGTCCTGCTCCTCGCCCTGCTCCTCTTCGGAGCGGGGTTCGCCATCAAGGTGCTGTGGTGGATCGCCGTGGCCGTACTGGTGATCTGGCTGCTGGGCTTCGTGATGAGGTCCACCGGGCCCGGTGGCACACGGGGGCGGTGGTACCGGTGGTGAGCGACCCCGAGCCGTTCCCCGCATGGGCCGCCAGGATGTGACATACCTTCAGGGGTGAGATCCATTCTGATCAGCCGGCGCTCCCGGCTGCCGGTCGACGAGGCGTGGCTGCGGCTCACGGACTGGGAGCGGCACGGGGCGCACGTCCCGTTCACGCGCGTCGTGGTGACGACGCCGCCGCCGACGGGTGTGGGGACGCGGTTCACGGCCCGGACCGGGGTGGGGCGGGCGGCGTTCGAGGACGTCATGGAGGTCGTCCGCTGGCATCCGCCGGCCGGGGGCCGCCCGGGCCACTGCCGGCTGGAGAAACGCGGCTCCCTCATCACCGGCTGGGCCGAGCTGGAGGTGGGCCCGTCCGGGTCCGGCTCCTGGATCGTCTGGCGCGAGGTCCTGCACATCGCGGGACTGCCGGCGGCGTTCGACTCGGTGACGGCCCTGTGCGGCCACTGGGTCTTCGGCCGGGTGGTCCGGCGGCTGATGGAGGGGTGACGCGGCTGACGGAGGGGTGACGCGTGCCCGCGCCGGGGTCAGCGCAAGCGATCGACCTCGGCATCCGCCGCCTCCGCCGCCTCCCGGGCCGCCTGCCAGGCGCGTTCCGCCTCGTGGAGACGGTCACGGACCTCCCCCACCGTCTCCTCGGCGGAGCTCCGCCGGGCCCTGGCGGCGTCCAGTTCGGCGGTCAGCTCCGCGAGGTGCTGCCCGGCCGTGCGCTCGTCACGCTCCGCCCGGTCGGCCGCCTCCCGGACGCGGGCCAGTTCCGCCTCGCAGGAGCGGACGTCGGCGGCCGCCCGCTCGGCCCGGCGCCGGGCGCGGTCGAGCTCCTCGCGCCGCCGCTCCCGCCGGCGCCGCTCACGCGCCTCGGCCAGGTCGGTGACCTCGGTCCCCTCCCCGGCCCCGGTCTCCCGGCCGGGCGCGGCCGGCGCCGGCGGGGCCGCCAGCCGGTCCGCCGGGCCGGGGAGCAGCCCGGGAAAGCCGGGCACCCCGGCCGGCGGCCGGGACAACCGGCCCGTGGCCCACTCCTCCGCCGCCCCGGCGTCCGCGAGGACGGCGTACAGGGTCTCCTCGACCTCACGCGCCACGGCGTCACCGACCGGATGCCCGGCCTCCTCCGCCAGCAGGCGGGCCTCCCGCGACAGGGAGGCGACCAGGACGCGCTGCCGACGCCCGAGCTCCCGCAGCTGCCCGCCGTCCAGCGCCCGGTGGGCCTCGCGCAGCCCCTCGCCGAGGCGGACGAGCGCGTGGGCCTCGTCCGGCCGTTTCCGTACGAGGAGGTTGCACACCCAGGCCGCCAGGGTGGGGCGGCGCAGGGCCTTCAGACGGTGGGCCAGCCGCCGGTCGCCGTCGCGGACGGCCCGCGCGGCGAGCCGGTCACGGGCGGCGGTGAACTCCTCCGGCCGCAGCAGGAAGAGCTCGTCGGCGACGCTGTCGACGTCCATGGCCGTCGCGTGCGGAACGCCGCGCGGGCGAACGGGCGGCGGCTACTTGTGCTTCTTCCTCAAGGTCTGCCGCGTCTTCTCCATGACGTCGCGGAGGTCGCCCTTGGCCCGCTCGTAGCGCCCCTGGGCCTCCATGCGCCGGTCGCCGGTCATCCGGCCGGCGGTCTCCTTGATCAGGCCCTTCGTCTGCTCGGCCTTCGCCTTGACCCTGTCCTTGGCGCTCATCCGGAGTCCGCCTTTCACAAGCGAGATGCTGCGGTCGTGGTGGTGCGGTCGTCGTGGTGCGCTCGTCCCCTCCGTCCACGAGTGTCGGGGGGCGGCGGCGCGGGCGCATGCCCCGTACGGCATACGGCTGAACCGGCCCCTCCCCGGACCCGGCGGCGTGCGCACCGCCGGAACGGGTACCCGCCAGGCATGCGGAAGACGGTGAGCGCATGGGACCGGGCCCTGTTCCAACGGGTCGCGACCCATCACTGGCCGGCGGGCGACCGGGTGCTGCCGCGGCTGTCGCGCGGCGCCGACCACGGGGTGCTGTGGCTCGGCGTGGCCGCCGGCGCGGCGCTGCTGGGCGGCCGGCCCGCCCGGCGCGCCGCGCTGCGGGGCGTGGCCTCGCTGGCGGTCGCCTCGGCGACGGTGAACACCCTCGGCAAGCGGACGGTACGGCGCGGCCGGCCGGTGCTGGACGCGGTACCCCTGGTCCGCCGGCTGCCCCGGCAGCCGTTCACCACCTCCTTCCCCTCGGGGCACGCCGCCTCGGCCGTCGCCTTCACCACGGGCGTCGGCCTGGAGAACCCCGCCTGGGGCCTGGCCCTGGCACCGCTCGCCTGGTCGGTGTGCTTCTCCCGCGTCTACACGGGGGTGCACTACCCCGGCGACGTCCTGGCCGGCGCCCTCCTCGGCGCGGGCGCCGCCCTCGCGGTGCGCGGCGCCCTGAGCAGGGACGACGAGGCGAACGGGGTGTGAAAAGGCACCCCGAAACCTTGGTATTCTTTTCCACGTCGCCACGGGAAATCCCGGCGGT